>NZ_JBSXOQ010000097.1:0-126589 GCF_056859495.1 Sphingobium sp. L-44
TGTGACGTGTGGTAACTCCACCTTACCGATGAGCCCGGTGGCCACCGAGTTCGAAATCGCATGGGGTTGGGCATGCCCAACCCCATGCGATCACCTCAATCTACACCGGAAATTACACCACGAGCGCGGACGCTAACGCCGATTGCCGCAAGGTCGTCATGCGACAAGCTGATTTGCGGAGGCCCAAACGGGCATTCTCCCCTATCCATATGCACTCCTCCAAAACGGTGATCGTATGATAACGGGCGGAGTGCCGCCCGTCGGTTCATTATTTCCGACCGCTCCTGCGTCCAGTTTTAGGCTTAGCTCATCAAGCCAGGGATGGCGACGATTGGTCGCTTACAGACAGTCCGAATCTGTCCATGCGCCCAAGTAGGTTGATCCCGGCCCACCATATTCGGGGGGAATATTAGGGGTGTTTGTGGCCGGGATCGTCCGCCGCCTAGCGGAGCGAGCGATAGGGTAATCAGCATCAACACGAGCATGGTCAAGCGTGCGCATCTGATCGCCATCAGAATGTCCGATAAATAAGCGTTATGTGACCCTTTCGAGCCGTCTTGGCTCACCTATGCCCGCACACAAATCGGCGTCCGCGAAATCGTCGGCCCCAAGCATTCGCCCACGATCATGTCGTGGATCAAAGCGCTTGGTCCGAAAATTCTCGGCATCGCCGTCGATTCCGATGAAACCGCCTGGTGCGGCACCTTCGCCGCGCACGTCGTTTCGCACGCTGGTTTCCAGCCGCCGAAAATCGCCGTCCGGGCATCGTCGTGGGACGGTTTCGGCGAGCCGGTCGAAAAGGCCTATCTCGGCACCATCGTCCGGTTCCAGCGTCCTGGAGGCGGTCACGTCGGCATTTTGACCGGGGTCTCCGCTGACGGTCGGCTGTTCCGCGTGTTGGGTGGAAATCAGGGCAACGCAGTCAACGAGACCTGGATCGAACGCGGCCGATGCGTCGCTATGCGATGGCCGAAAGGGGCCGCGAAGCCGATTGCGCTGGCGCCAGTGCTGGATTCAGCGGGCGCGAAGGTTTCGACGAATGAAGCCTAACGCCCCGCGCTACCGGTCGAAATTCGAAGCCCGTTGCGCCGCGCTCGTTCCTGCCGAATTCACCCATGAAGCGATCAAGCTGCCGTATCGGATCGATCATACTTATCTGCCTGACTTCGTGGATGTTGAAGGTCGGCGGATAATAGAGGCCAAGGGTCGTTTTCTCGCAGAAGACCGAAGGAAGGTTCTCGCCGTCCGCGACCAGAACCCTGGTTGGACGATCGAGATGTGGTTTCAGAACCCCCGGCTCAAGATCAGCCCTGGCAGTTCGACCACATATGCGGCTTGGTGCGACCGCAATGGGATCGCCTGGCGCCAAGGTCCGGCCTGACGCGAGTGTTAGAGCAGGCTGTAAAGGCCTGCGGCCGACGATCCGATCATAATGGCGGCCAGGAAGATCGCCTGGACTTTGAGGACTAGCGACGATCGATCGCGATCATATTGGTGATGATTCAAACGTTCGCCTTCAAAAAAAATACCCCGCCGACTTTGGCGGGGCATAGTCAAGCCAGAGAGGAGACCGACAAACGCTTTCTGCTCGCGTCTGTTCCGCGCCTATCGCATCAAGCCCAGCATGGCGGCTGCCGCATATGCGCAAAGCACTGCCAGCGCGAGGATTGTATCGGCGATCGATCGCGTTCGGTTAGTGGCATCGGTGTCGGGGCGGCGCAACGAGTGTATCTCCAACATGGGCGGGTCGGGACGAAACGACCGTTTTCGTCGATGGTTGCGCGCTAGATGATCAGAATGACGACCGCGCTGATAGCCGCGACCAGGATCGTCGCAGCCAGGACGAACGCCTCGATATCCGACTGATCGTCGCCGCTTCGACTTTGGTCGCCATCGTCGTAATGATCGTCCATCCGTTCTCTCCCTGCGTCGAAGCGATAGCATCGATCCGTGCAGCGGTCGCCATTGAAATGGTCGAGAGGGATCAATGCGCTGGGGCGGATCGGTGCTGATCGCCTCGACGAACATCATCCCGCCCAGGGCGACGGCTTCAATGGTCAGGACGGATGGCGGTCACGTTTCATCAGGCATCAGCCTTCGGATGATCATTTCATCCATGACCGCCTGCTGCTCGTAGGAGAGGTTCTCTCGGTCGGTGACCGCAGTCCAGGCCTTCATCAGTTCGTCGTCTGACATATCGGCCGCAACCGCAGCGGCCTTCAGGTGGTCTTCCATCCGCGCCTCCGATCATTACGCAGGCGGCAAATAAAATCGATCGGGCAAGATTTTTCAACCGCCTCCAGTTTGCGCTGGGTTAGAAAATCTCGCTGATGGCCTCGCGGAAATCGTTCACCGACCGCAGCAGATCGGGCTGATGAAGGTCCGGAAAGACCCTAGCGTCATCGTCCAACTGATCGTCCTTCGACCGGCGCAGATTCATCGACTTCAGTATCCTCCGTGCGACCCTTTCCAAGACCGCACCAGGCGAAGGATCGGGCGTGGGATACATGGGCAGCGGCCGGTCCAGGCCAAGGTCGGCGCGGTCCTCCGGATGGACGGTCGCGATCAGCAGGGGGAAGCCCATGGGATCGACGACGTAGGACAGATGGTCCAACGGCTCTGGCGGGCTGTCGAACAAGTTCATGATGTCGTGTCGGAGGGTGGGGGCGGGTGATTCGTCATTGTCGCGCATGACGTATTTATCGATCGACGGGTGATTCGGTTTCCCCTGGAGTTTCCCCCGGCGCCCTGTCATTTCCCATCGACCTAGATCGACATCGCGAAATTGGAAAAGTTTCCCCCAGAGTTTCCCCCGGCAAATCTGGTCACGTCCGCACGTCCCCGAGGGGAATGATAAAACCTAACAATTTCAGGGGGTTGAATGGTGCCGACTGAGGGGATCGAACCCCCGACCTTCGGTTTACAAAACCGCTGCACTACCGCTGTGCTAAGCCGGCGCACCCGACGGGTCGGACGCCCTTACTATCAGATCACGCCGAACGTCCAGCCCTCTGTGCGCGCAATTTCGTCGGTCAGAGGCAAAGGTGTCCAAAGCGCCGGATTTTCCGCCCTTTCGCGCATCCAGGCCGCGGTCAGCAAGGCATCGGCTTGATGGTCGGCGGCGAGCGGACCGGCGTAAGGGGGCGTTGCGAACATGGTCAGCGCGTTATTGAGGGCGGCGAGATCGCGCATCTTGGTCCGGCCCTTCGGACGGCCAGCGGCGCGTGCAGCGATGCTGGTATAGATTTCGACGACCAGCGATCCGCTGGCAGGCAGCGGATCGAACGGCCAGACCGGCACATGTCGCCGGACGTGATGGAGCAGGCGCATGCCGGCAAAGCTGGCCTTGGCCACCTGCGCGGCGCCGATCGCGTCATAGATGGTCGAGGGCTTGCCGCCGCCCCCGGCATTATAATGGGCTTCGCAGGCGCGGTTGTGCAAAAAGTCGGCCTTCATCCCGTCGGCCTTGCCGAAATAGAAATGGCGACGATGGGTGGTTTCCAGCAGGCTGGCGGCGCCCAGATCGGGATCGGCGCAGACCGCATCGACATAGGCCCAGAAAGCGGGCCCGTTCGTGGGCGTCGGATCGCCGGGCAGATAGGCGCCGCGCGCCACGAAGGGCGGGGCGAAGCTGAAGTCGAAGCCGAACAGGGTCGGTGCCTCGCACGCCGTTGCGATCAGCCAGTCAGCGACCGCCTGGCGCGACCAGATGCCGTCGGGTGCCTCGACCAGTTCTGGCGCATCCTGACCGATGCCACAGGTGGCGACCGCTATCCCCTTGTGCCGCGCGCCCTTGGCGCCCGACCAGTCGATCGCCGCGAAGCGCGCGAACCGGGATGTCACGCCGCGCCGCGTTCGGCGCGCAGCTTGTTCCAATAGGCAATGCGCTCGGCAATCCGCGCCTCGAACCCGCGTTCGGTCGGCGTATAGAAGGTTTGCGGGCTCATCTCCTCCGGCCAGTAATTGGCGCCGGAAAAGCCGCCCTCGGCATCATGGTCATATTGGTAATTCTTGCCATAGCCGACCTGCTTCATCAGCTTGGTGGGTGCATTGACGATGTTCATCGGCGGCATCAGGGACCCGGTTTCGCGCGCGGTGCGGAAGGCCGTCTTCATCGCCATATAGCCGGCGTTCGACTTGGGCGCGGTGGCGCAATAGATGCAGGCCTGAACGATCGCCAGTTCGCCCTCCGGCGAACCGAGAAATTCATAGGCGTCCTTGGCGGCGAGGCACTGCACCACTGCCTGCGGGTCGGCCAGGCCGATATCTTCGGTGGCGAAGCGGACGAGCCGGCGCAGCACATAGAGCGGTTCCTCGCCCGCGGTCAGCATGCGGGCGAGATAATAGAGCGCCGCCTGCGGGTCGGAGCCGCGCAGTGATTTATGGAGGGCGGAGATGAGGTTGTAATGCCCCTCGCGATCCTTGTCATAGACCGCGACGCGGCGGTGAAGCAGGGCGGATAGGCCCGCCGGGTCGAGCGGGGCGGGGATATCGATCGAATAGAGCGTTTCGACCTGATTGAGCAGGAAGCGGCCGTCGCCGTCCGCGCTGGCCAGCAGCGCTTCGCGCGCGGCCATATCCAGCGGCAACGGGCGGCCGATCAGCGCTTCGGCCCGGTCCAGCAATTGTTCGAGCGCCGCGGCGTCGAGCCGGCGCAGGATCAGCACCTGCGCGCGGGACAGGAGCGCAGCGTTCAGTTCGAAGCTCGGATTTTCCGTGGTCGCGCCGACCAGCGTGACCGTGCCATCCTCGACAAAGGGCAGGAAACTATCCTGCTGGGCGCGGTTAAAGCGATGGATTTCGTCCACGAAGAGCAGGGTCTTTTCGCCACGCCGGCCATGGTCCTTTGCGGCGGCAAACACCTTCTTGAGGTCGGCGACACCGGAAAAGACGGCCGAGATAGGCTCGAATCGCATGCCGACGGCATCGGCGAGCAGCCGCGATATCGTGGTCTTGCCGGTGCCGGGCGGACCCCAGAAGAGGATCGAGGACAGGCGGCCGGCCGCCACCATCCGGCCGATCGCGCCGTCCGGGCCGGTCAGATGCTCCTGACCGACGACATCGGCCAGCACGGCCGGACGCAACCGATCGGCCAGCGGGGCGTGGTCGATGCCGGCGGGAAGGACATCGTCGGAAGAGAAAAGATCAGCCATCGGCCCCGATATAGGTCGGCCGGGCCGATCAGGGAACAGGGCTGGAACGGATCTTGGCGCCTTGGGTGCGCTGGCGGATGATCCGCAAATAGGTATCGACCAGCGCCTGGTTGACCCGGTCCCAACCGAAATGTTCGGCCTGCGCCTCAGCGGCGGCGCCTGCGCTGGCGCGGGCGGCGGCGTCGGTGCAATAGATTTGCAGGGCATCGGCGAACTTGCCGATCGCGCCGGGGCGAATCAGCCGGCCGGTAACGCCTTCCTGCACCAGATTTTCGCTGCCGGTGGCACGGGCCGCGACGGTGGGCAGGCGGCAGGCCATCGCCTCCAGCGTGACATTGCCGAAGGTTTCGGTGACCGACGGATTGAACAGCATGTCCATGCTGGCGACCGCGCGGCCAAGGTCGGCCCCGCCCTGAAAGCCGGTGAAGACCGCGTCGGGCAGGCGGTTCTGGAACCATTCGCGAGCCGGCCCTTCGCCGACCACCAGCACCTTGTGCGGCACCTTGCGTGCGGTCAGCTGGTCGATCGTGTCGGAAAAGACGTCCAGCCCCTTCTCCATCACCTGGCGGCCGATGAAGCCGATCACCGGCACATCGTCGGCAAAGCCGAGCGACCGGCGCCAGTCGAGATCGCGGCGCTGAGGGGTGAATATCTCGCGATCGATGCCACGGGTCCAGATGCCGACATCATAGCTCATCCGCTGCTCGCGCAGCAACTGGGCCATGGATTCCGACGGGGCGACGATGGCGTCGCAGCGGCGGTAGAAGCGGCGGAGAATGCCCTCGATCGCCGGCTCCAGGAAGGCGAGGCCATAATAGCGCGGATAGGTTTCGAACCGGGTGTGGACCGAAGCAACGGCGGGCAGGTCATGATCGCGCGCCCAGGTCAGTGCCCGATGGCCGAGCGGATCGGGGCTCGAAAGATGGATCATGTTGGGCGCGAACGCCTTTAGGTCCCGGCGCAGCGCGCGCGACAGGCGGGTAGGGATGCGATATTCCGGGCGGCCGGGCACGGGAATGGACGGCGCGCTGACCAGGTCGCCGGTCGGCGGGAAGGCGGGTGTATCGGTGGTCGGGGCATAGACGCGCACCTGCGCACCCTGACGCAGCAGATAGCCGACGAAGCGATTGAGCGCCTGGTTCGCGCCATCGCGCACATAATTATAATTGCCGCTGAACAGCGCGACACGAAGTCCGGTAACATCCATCGCGGCCCCTTAGACCAGACCGGCGAAAAACCCAAGGAACCAGAGCGGGTCTCGGGAATTTTGCTGAGGCTGACCGGGAAAGCCGGCCGGCATGATTGCCCCCGAAGGAGAGGATGTCTGCTGATGGCCGAGAGATTCCGTAAGGGAACACGGGTCAGGTGGAATTGGGGGCAGGGTGTCGGCCGGGGACGGATCGCCGAGCGGTTCGAGCGGCATGTGGAGCGGATGATCGCCGGCTCCCTGATCCGTCGCAACGGGTCGACCCGCGATCCCGCCTATCTGGTTCAGACCGACAAGGGCGACCTGGTGCTCAAGCTGGGATCGGAACTGAGCCCCGCCTGATCTTAGGGGGGCGGACGGGGCAAGCTGGCCGCAACTGGCCATCGTCATCGCGCTGCAACCATGGCATGGAGCGGCATGACCCAGCCTTTCATGACCATCGATGCGCTGCTGATCGGCATGCCCCGGCCCTTTCGTGATGACGAGCATAGTGCCATTGGCAAGCTGCCGGTCGCTGGCCCGATCCGCATCAACTGGCTGGGGTTCGCGGGCGACGGGGTGGCCGATACCGTTCATCATGGCGGCTGGGACAAGGCGATCCATCTCTATCCGCAGGACCATTATGGCTGGTGGCGCGATCGCAAGCCCGATCATCCACTGCTCGACGCGCCCGGCGCCTTTGGCGAGAATATCGCAAGCCGCGGCATGACCGAAAGCGACATCTGCCTGGGCGACCGGTTCAGTCTGGGCAGCGCGGTGGTGGAGGTGAGCCATGGCCGCCAGCCCTGCTGGAAGCTCGACCATCGTTTCGGTGCCCGCGACGTGATGGCGACGATCGTCAAGACTGCGCGCTGCGGCATCTATTTCCGAGTGATCCGCGAAGGTGAGGCGGAGGCCGGCACACAGATGACATTGCTGGAGCGGCCCTTGCCTGACTGGAGCATCGATCGGGTGTTTCGCCTGCTGATCGGTGGCGGCCACAAGGCTGATCCCGATGCGGTGCGCGCGCTGGCCGACATGCCGCAACTGGCCGACGCCTGGCGCGAACGGGCGCGTAAGTTGGCGGCGTGACGGCTGAGGTCGCCTAGCGCTCCACCGCCATGCGGACGGCGAGGCCGCCCAGCACCGTGCCCACCAGCCAGCGCTGGATCGTCAGCCAGTGCGGCCGGGTGCCGAGGAAACCGGCGATCGATCCGGCGAGGCAGGCGATGATCGCGTTGACCGACAGGCTGATCGCGATCTGGGTCGCGCCCAGGATCAGCGATTGGCCAAGCACATGGCCGCGCGCCGGATCGACGAACTGGGGCAGCAGCGAGAGATAGATCATCGCTACCTTGGGATTGAGCAGATTGGTCAGCAGCCCCATGGCGAACAGCTTGCGCGGGCCATCGAGCGGCAATTGCTTCACCTGGAAGGGCGAGCGGCCGCCGGGCCGCACCGCATTCCAGGCGAGCCACAGCAGATAGAGCGCGCCGCCCAGGCGCAGCGCGTCATAGGCGAAGGGCACCGCCATCAGCAGCGCGGTGATGCCGAAGGCGGCAGCGACCATGTAGAAGAGGAAGCCGCAGGCGACGCCGAGCAGCGAGATCATGCCGGCGGCGCGCCCCTGGCTGATCGAGCGCGAGATCAGATAGATCATGTTCGGCCCCGGCGTCAGCACCATGCCGAGCGATATGAGGGCGAAGGCGGCAAGATGCGCGGCGCTGGGCATGGCTGGGTTCCCCGGATGAGCGTTTGGCCTCGCCTAGGGGGGAATGATCCGCGCCAACAGGTCCGGGGGACAGCAATTGGCCACCCCGGAGGTGGTGGCCCTATGCTGGGCGGGTGCGCCACATGGCGATCGGGCACATGGTCAGGACGGGTTCGCCCTTCTGGTTGTAGAGCGTCACCTTGTTGCGGACGATGCCCATTTCCGGGCGGCTCTGCGAAATCTTCTTGTCGATCACCTCGTTGGTGCCGCGCAGCGTGTCGCCGGGGCGGACCGGGCGCAGCCAGCGCAATTCGTCGACGCCCATCGCGCCCAGGCTGGCCGCCTGGCGTCCGGGTTGCTTCTGCATTTCGGCCACGAACATCTTCATGAACAGGGCGGTGGTGTGCCAGCCGCTGGCCGAGAGGGTGCGGAAATGGGTGGTGGCTGCTGCCTCGTCGGACAGATGGAAGGGCTGGGGATCGAACTCCGCGGCAAAAGCGATCGTTTCCTCGCGCGACAGGGTCAGCGGCCCGAACGCGAAGCTGTCGCCTATCTCGATATCCTCGAAATAGAGAATGTCGTCCATATCATCCGTCTCCTCGAAGCGATTTCGAGGCAGATGGCACATCTGCCGGCTCGGAAATCGCGCCATCATTCTTCAACGGATAAAGAGGTAGGTGAGCTTTCCGTTTACGTCAACTGTCAGCTGATGCTCAACCCTGGCGTGCCGCGCGGCACGGTCATGGTCGCGCGGGCGCGGATCTGGCCGCCCGGCGCCGATACCTGATCCATCACCATCGCCCGCGTCGTCCAGGCGTCCGGCGTCACCTCGCAGGTCAGATAGCCGCGCTGGTCGTTGATGAATTTGAGCTGCGGGTTGTTCTTCAGGATGATGTCGCTGCCGGGCCGCTGGTCCGATCCGTCGCCGCCCGAGGAGATGGAGGTCGACACGAACTCGACCGCGACCGGCTTGGCGCCGTCATCCAGCAGGCCGGCAAAATTCTGATGCTCGTCGCCGGTCAGGACCACGACATTGTCCAGCCCCTTCATGCGGCCGAGCAGCCGCTGGCGCTGCACCTTGTAGCCGGCCCAGGTGTCCATATTGTAGATCGGCTCCGCCGCGTCCGCGCTGTTGCGACGATCGAGCGCCATCATCATCACCTGCTGCGCCAGGCAGTTCCATTTGGCGTCGCGGCGGGCAAGGTTGCGAGCCAGCCAGCCTTCCTCCTCGGCGGAAATGACCTGTGCCTGGGTGGCGGCCATTTCGGTGCAGGCCGGCTTGAAATTGTCGCCACAGGGCTGATCGGTGCGGAAGGTGCGGGTATCGAGGAAGTCGATCGACAAGAGATCACCGAAGCGCGCCTGGCGATACATGGTGCCGATCATCTCGCTGCGCGGCGCCATCGCCGCGCGGACCGGCATATATTCATACCAGGCCTGCATGCCGGCGGCGCGACGCATGCGGAAGGCATCGGCCGGCGCGCCCCTGGCGTCGATGTCGCCGACCCAGTTGTTGGCGACCTCATGGTCGTCGAAGGTCGGGAACCATGTATGACGGCAACGCGCCGCCTGCAGGTCATAATCACTCAGATATTGGGCGTAGCGCAGCCGATAGTCGGCAAGGTCGTAGCAATCCTGGCCGATATGGTCGCGCACCTGCGGTCCGGGCAGGCCGTCCTTGTCATAGTCCGGGCCGCGCTGGCTATATTCATAGATGAAGTCGCCATAATGATAGACGAAGGCGAGATCGTCCTCCCGCGCCAGATGGCGGAAGGCGGTGAACAGGCCGTCCTGATAATTCTGGCAGCCGGCGACGCCGAATTTGAGCAGCTTGGGACTCGCCGACGCCAGCGGCAGGGTGCGGGCGCGGCCACGAGTCGATTGGTCATTGCCGAGCGCAAAGCGATACCAATAGGGCCGATCGGGCTGAAGGCCGGTCACCTCGACATGGACGCTGTGGCCCAGTTCTGGCCGGGCGATCGCTTCGCCACCGGCCACGATGGTCCTGAAGCGATCATCCGCCGCGACCTCCCATTTTACCGGGATCGGCGTCATCGGCATGCCGCCATGCGGCTCGAACGGACGCGGTGCCAGCTTGGTCCAGATCACGAAGCCGTCTGGCGCCGGATCGCCCGATGTCACGCCCAGCGCGAAGGGATAGCCGGCGAACCAGCTCTGGGCGTGCAGGATGGCGGGCGCGCCGGCGATCGGGGCGATGGCGGCGGCGGAGAGGAGCGATCGGCGCGTGAACATGACGCGCCGCCTAGAGCCGCTTTATGACAAATGCATGTCGCCCGATCAGGGCTTGACCAGCCCCTGCAGCACCGCCGGGTTGCCATCGCTCGCCACCGGCGTCACGCCCAGCAGGCGGGCGAGCAGCGGATAGACGTCGACATTGGTGAAATCGGCCGAGGGACGGAAGCCGCTGACGAAGGCCGGGCCATTGGCGATGAATAGCGCCTGCATTTCGGGCGCCCGATCGTCCCAGCCATGGTCGCCGCCGGTGACCGGCTTGGTCGGCGTCGTGTTCTGGAACACCCAGCCGGTTTCGGCCAGGCAGAAATAGGGCGGGATGCGGCGATGGGTGCCATAGTGGAAGCGCGCCGGGATGTCGCTCTTGCGCCAGCACTGCATATGGTCGCGCGGCTTGAACAGCGCGGCCTCCAGCGCCTTTTCGCGGCCGGGATTGGCGACCAGGCTGGCATAGGGGCCGGCCTCGACGACGCGATAGTCGGCCGGGTCGGCGATCTTGTCGATCGGCAGCACCCGGTCATTCGCCTTGGCCGCCATGCCATGGTCGGAGACGATGACGATATTGGCGGGCTGGCCCAGCGCCTTCAGGCCGCTGATCAGTTCGCCGATATGGGCGTCGACGTCCGCCACCGCCCGCGTCGTTTCCGGCGCGGCCGGGCCATTGATATGGCCGGCGGTGTCGACTTCATCGAAATAGAGGGTGACGAAGCGCGGACGGATGTCGGCCGGGCGGCGCAACACGTCCAGCACGCCATTGACGCGCTGGGTCGGGCTGATCGCTTCGTTGAACTGCGCCCAGTCGCTCGGGCGCGATCCGCCGCTGATCCTGTAGGGCCACTCGGCGGCCTTGTTGCCGCCCCAGGCGACGTTGGAGCCGGGCCAGAACATGGTCGCGGTGCGCACGCCCTGCTTTTCGGCGGTGATCCAGATCGGCTCGGCCTCGTTCCACCAGTATGGATCGTCGCTCGCCATGGTGAACTTGTCCTTGGGCCGGCTGGCATCTTCCATATTATTGGCGACGATGCCGCTGCGGTCCGGCCGGTCGCCGGTCACGATCGCCCAATGATTGGGAAAGGTCTTGGTCGGGAAGGACGGGCGCATCGATGCTTCGGTGCCGCCGGCCGCCAGCGCGTTGAGGTTGGGCGAGACGCCGCGGGTCAGATAATCGGGGCGGAAGCCGTCGATCGACACCAGGATCGTCACCGGCGCGCGCTGTTCGGCCGGGGCGGCAGCGACGCTGGCGGGATGCTGCTGCACCGGGGCGCAGGCGCCGAGCAAGGTGGAAACGGACAGGGCAAGTGCGAGCGACAGGCGACGGGCGGACATCATGGCCTCATGGCAAAAAGGAAGATTTGACCGCTGCTTAGCAGTCCAACCATGTCGGTAAAGTGACGAATGGTTCATGTCGGATCGACATAGGGTGCCAGCGCGCTCCAGGCCTGTCGTTTGGCATCGCGTGAAAGGCTGGCATAGGCGCCGCTGGAGGAAGGGAGGTCAATCATCACCAGATCGGACCTTTCGCCCAATTGGCGACGGCCATGCTGGGCGGCGGTCTTGCCGTTGAAGGCGATCGCGCGGAGATTGGGCAGGCGGGACAGGAAGGCGCTGAGGTCGCGTAGTTCCGCGCCCCGGATGCTGCTGTCCAGGCTGCCGTCGCGGTCCGCGCTTTCGATCACATCCCACAGGCCGACGCCCCGTGCGCGCAGCCGCTTGAGCTTCATCGCATAGGGTGCGCTGCGTAGATCCTCGCTTAGTATATCGCTGACGAGCGCCCAGAAGGCATTGCCGCGATGGGCGTAATATTCGCCCTGTTTGATGGAGGCGTCGCCGGGCAGGCTGCCCAGGATCAGCAGCCGCGTTCCCGCGTCCACGCTGGGCGGGAAGGCGGCCTTGCGCTGCGCAGGCCGCTGGCCGATGCGCAGCGCCATCGGATCAGACGTTGAAGCGGAACAGCATGATGTCGCCGTCCTGCGTCACATAATCCTTGCCTTCCGAGCGCCACTTGCCCGCTTCCTTGGCACCGGCTTCGCCGTTGAACTGGACATAATCGGCATAGGCCATGGTCTCGGCGCGGATGAAGCCCTTTTCGAAGTCCGAGTGGATCGCGCCGGCGGCCTGCGGGGCCTTGCTGCCCTTGGCCACGGTCCAAGCACGGGCTTCCTTGGGGCCGACGGTGAAGAAGGTGATGAGGCCAAGCAGTTCATAGCCGGCACGGATGATGCGGGCGAGACCGGCTTCGGTCAGGCCTAGCGCTTCGAGATATTCGCCGCGTTCCTCGACCGGCATGGTGATGAGTTCGGCCTCGATCGCCGCTGACACGATGACTGCGCTGGCATTTTCGGCCGCCGCCTTCTCGAACACGCGGGCGGAAAATGCGTTGCCCTCGGCCGCGGCACCTTCCTCGACATTGCAGACGTAGAGGACGGGCTTGGCGGTCAGCAGTTGCGCCTGGGCGAACAGGCGGGCTTCTTCCTCGTCGCGCGGCTGGGTCAGGCGGGCGGGCTTGCCGTCGCGCAGCAGTTCCAGCGTCTGGCCCAGCACGGATGCGGCGGCCTTGGCCTCCTTGTCGCCCTGCGCGCCCTTCTTGAGCAGGTTGGGAACCCGCTTTTCCAGGCTTTCGAGGTCGGCGAGCATCAGTTCGGTTTCCACCGTCTCGGCGTCGGCGATCGGATCGACCTTGCCCTCGACATGGGTGATGTCGTCATCCTCGAAACAGCGCAGGACGTGGACGATGGCGTCGGTCTCACGGATGTTCGCCAGGAACTGGTTGCCCAGCCCTTCGCCCTTCGATGCGCCGCGCACCAGGCCGGCAATGTCGACGAAGGCGAGTTGCGTCTCGATGATCTTGGCGCTGCCGCCGATCCTGGCGATGGTCTGCAACCGGTCGTCGGGCACGGCGACGCGGCCCTCATTGGGCTCGATCGTGCAGAAGGGATAATTCGCCGCCTGCGCTGCCTGCGTCTCGGTCAGCGCATTGAACAGGGTGGACTTGCCCACATTGGGAAGCCCGACGATACCGCAACGAAAACCCATTATCGAAACCTTTGAAGACGCAGATTGATGCTCTGCCCGCTAGCGCCTTCCCGCCTGCAAGGCCAGCATTTCCACGATGCGGGGGCGGAAAACAGTGGATGCGGCTGCTGTTTCGGGCATTCCTCCGGGGTGGCCCTTATTGTGGGGAACCAGCCTTTTCCTAATATGGCTGAAAAATAAGCGGGTCGCGCTGGCAATCGGGAGACGATTATGACCATCGCGACAAGGCTTGATGCGGCTCTTGGCAAGAATATCAACAAGATATGCGAAAATAAATTTCACGATCCGGCAGCGAATCACTGTGCGCATTTTGTCTCGCACATATGTGATCTGACATTTTCCTTTAACTGCAAACAGTTCGCCGGCGGAAACAAGCCTGGCGCCAATGTTCGTGTGCATGAAGTGTTCGCCCAATGCCCGCGCGTGGGGCGCTGGGTCGATGCCGATCTCGCCAAGACCCAGCTGATTTTCGTGACGCTGGCTAGCAATGTCGACCTTACCCGCAAAGAGATGGTCAACATTCCGCAAAAGCATATCGGCGTCTATCATGGCGGGAAGGTCTATCATTACAGCAACACCGCCGATCAGGTGACATCGGAATCGCCCGAGAGCTTCCTTGCCAAGTTCCAGGAACTTTATGCCGGCAATCAGGGGCTATTCTATGGCTGGATACCGGGCGAAAATCTGCTGCTCGACGTGCAGGCCGAGCCGCAATCGGTCAGCGCCGACAAGAAGTTCGAACTGCCCGATCCCGTCGATGGCCGCTGGAAGGCGCGACTGGTCGGCGAACCTGATTTCTTCCTGGTGGGGAAGGAGGTCAATGACGCTGCCCGCAAATATCACGGCATCTTCATGCCGGGCGCCAGCTATTGGGGCGAGATTTATCGGGCGGAGGAGTATCGCCCCAGCTTGCGGACCTGGGCGACGCTGCTGGAAGTGACGGGGGCCTGCGAGAGCGAAAATCACTTTAATCTGGTCAACACCTATGATCGGACGAAATTCACCTTCGGCTTCTATCAGCTGGCTGCGCATACGCCGCAGGACAATCTGATCCTGATGTTCCACCGGCTGGCCCAATTGCCGGATTTCAAGGGCTATTTTCCCGAGCTGGAACTGCGGGGCGGGCGGTTGTTTCGGGTCGATTCCGATGGCGGGGCGACGGATCTGGAGCAGGAATTCACCGCCAGCAATGGCGAACGGCAGATCATGTTGTTCATGAACTATCTAAACCCCCAGCGGGTGCCGATCGACCGCCAGGAAGTCTTGCAGGCGGCGCGGCTGATCCACTGGACGCAGCATGATCCGGCTGCCCGGCTGGCCCAGGTGCGGACTGCCGCCGATATTCTGCAGCGCAAGATGGCCGCGCGCTACGCCCGGAAACTGCCGCTGGATGGCAAGTCCGACATCATCTGCGCGATCGTGGCGGATATTTTCCATCAGGGGCGCTCGACCTTTGCCGCCGTCAAGCCGCTGCTCAGCAGCGCCAATCCGGTCGAGGCGCTGCTGAAGGTCAATGATGCCGCCTGGAGCGGGCGTAACAATCGGCTGCGCGCGGCAATCAAGGTCGCCAAGGACCAGGGGCGGCTGGGGCAGAAACATTATTCCGCCGCCACCAACGAATTTGTCTGACCCGGAGGATCAGTGGCGGAAGAACAGCGTCACCGATGCGACATGGTTGACGCGCTGGCGGCTGCCGCCCTGGTCGATCAGCTGGTTGAGATAGCCGACTTCCATGGTCGACGCGCCCGGCAGGCCGATTTCGACGCCGGCGAAGCTGCGGAGTTGGTCGAAGCCCTTGCGGGCGCCCCAGTCGGTGTCGTTGAGAGCAAGGAAGACCTCGCCATAGGCGAGCGCATTGACCGCGTCGCTGCCGGGTTTGAGCGCATGTTCCACCCGCAGCATCTCGCGCAGGCGCCAGCCCATGTCGCTGCCGTTCGAGCGCCAGCGCTGTTCCAGCCGGGTGCGCGAGGAAATCTCGGCATCCTTTGGCCGCGCCAGTGTCCAGCTCAGTTGCTGGAAACTGCGTTCCTCATTGACGTCCGTGCCGCCCTCGATCGGGACGACGACATGGGCGTAGCCCTGGTAAAGGGTGATGTCGCGCGACAATTTGACGCCCAATGCGCCGCGGAACAGGGCCTGGTCTATGCGCGACACGCCGTCGCCGAGGCGCGGCTGCATTTCGGCGAAATAGACCAGCTCGTCCTTGATCGACCCCATCGCCGTCAGATTGACCCAAAGCTGCTCGTCCTCGCTCGACGCGGCCTGGGCGGGCAGGGCGAGGGCTGCAAGGGACAGGGCGACAGCAAGCGACGGGAAACGCATGAAACCTCTGGCGGTGGAAAGCGACATTCCCACCGCCTTTAGGTTGCTGTCATTGCTGGCCCGTTGCTGCGGGGTAAGCGATGGTGAACCGGCTCAGGTGATGACGCTGGGCTGGTCCATGCCGGTATAGCCGGCGATGTCGGCCAGTTCCTGCGCCGCCGCCGCCAGCGGCGCCAGCGCATCGCCGGTGGCCAGTGCCAGATCGCCGTGCGGCCCGACATAGCGTTCGATATAGACGCGCAGGGTGGCCCCCTCGGTGCCGGTGCCCGACAGGCGGAACACTACGCGCGATCCATCCTCGAACAATATGCGTACGCCCTGGTTCCGGCTCACCGACTGGTCGGTCGGGTCGGTATAGGCGAAATCGTCCGCTGCCTTCACCGTGCCGCCGCTGTTGTCGGTGCCGGGCAGGCTGGCGAGCGTGTCGCGCAGGGCGGTCATCAGCGCGTCGGCCTTGTCCTTGGCGATCGCTTCATAGTCGTGGCGAGCATAATAGTTGCGGCCATAGGTTGCCCAATGATCGGCCATGATGTCGGCTACGCTCTGCTGGCGCGCGGCCAGGATGTTGAGCCACAGCAGCACTGCCCAGATGCCGTCCTTCTCGCGCACATGGTCGGACCCAGTGCCGGCGCTTTCCTCGCCGCAGATCGTCGCCATGCCGGCGTCGAGCAGGTTGCCGAAGAATTTCCAGCCGGTCGGTGTCTCATAGAGCGGAATGCCCAGCTTCTGCGCCACCCGGTCGGCCGCGCCGCTGGTCGGCATGGACCGGGCAATGCCCTTGAGGCCACCGGCATAGCCGGGCGCCAGATGGGCATTGGCGGCCAGCACCGCGAGCGAGTCCGAAGGCGTCACATAACAATGGCGGCCGATGATCAGGTTGCGATCGCCGTCGCCGTCCGACGCCGCCCCGAAGTCGGGCGCATCGGCGGCCATCATCCGGTCATAGAGCGCCTTGGCATGGACCAGATTGGGGTCGGGATGGTGATGGCCGAAATCGGGCAGGGGGGTGCCGTTCATCACCGTGCCGGCCGGTGCGCCCAGGCGCTTTTCGAAAATCTCGGTCGCATAGGGGCCGGTCACCGCGCTCATCGAGTCGAAGGCGAGGGTGAAGCCACCGGCGATCATCGCCTTGATCGCGGGGAAATCGAACAGGCTTTCCATCAGCGCGGCATAGCCGGCAACCGGATCGACCACTTCGACGGTCATGGTGCCGAGCAGGCTGGTGCCGAGCGTGTCGATGTCGACGGCGGCGGCGTCGAGAATGCGATAGCTGTCGATGGTCAGGGTCCGTGCGTGGATCGCGTCGGTCACCTTCTCCGGGGCTGGCCCGCCGTTCGACACATTATATTTGATGCCGAAATCCTCGTCCGGCCCGCCGGGATTATGGCTGGCCGACAGCACCAGTCCGCCAAAGGCGCCGGACGAGCGGATCAGGTGCGACGCGGCCGGGGTGGACAAGATACCGCCCTGGCCAACCAACACCCGGCCAAAGCCATTGGCCGCCGCCATCCTGAGCGCGATCTGGATGACTTCGCGGTTGAGATAGCGGCCATCGCCGCCGATCACCAGGGTCTGGCCGGCAAAGCCGTCCAGGCTGTCGAACACCGACTGGATGAAATTTTCCGCATAATGGGGCTGCTGGAAGACCCGGACCTTCTTGCGCAGGCCCGATGTGCCGGGCTTCTGGTCGTCGAAAGGCGTGGTCGCGACGGTCTGGATCACCTCTGTCCCCTGCTTTGCCTAATAAGTCGTTACGCCTCTATGGCTTGTTCATGCTGCACTGCGCAATGCGCTTTGTCGCGCCGAAGGTGCGGGCGACCGTGATCGGATGCGATTACTGCGCAAGAGACGGGTTGGCCAAGGCCGTCATGCGGGTTATCACCCATGGCAACTATTCAGAAAATCGGCATTTTCAGTGACAGTATCGTGACCTTTGTAGGAGGTTCCATGTCTCGTCTGCCCGCTTTCCTGTCCGGTCTTGCGCTGCTGACGGCGCAACTGGCTTCGGTATCGGCCGATGCCTGCACGCGCCTGGTCTATCATGGTGCCAATGACGATGTGATCACCGCCCGGTCGATGGATTGGAAGGTCGATGTCGGTACCAACCTCTGGATCTTACCGCGCGGCATCGCGCGCAGTGGGGAGGCCGGTCCCAATTCGGTCAAATGGACGTCGCGCTATGGCAGCGTGATCGCCACCGGCTACGACATTTCCACCACCGACGGCATGAACGAGGCGGGGCTGACCGCCAATCTCCTGTGGCTGGTCGAGTCCGAATATCCCCATTATGACGGCAAGCAGCCGGGCATGAGTATCGCCATCTGGACCCAATATGTGCTCGACAATTTCGCCACGGTGAAGGCGGCGGTCGACGCACTGGGCAAGGAAAGCTTCGTCGTCGTCACCGACAATATTCCGGGTGAAGAACGGCTCGGCACGCTCCACCTCGCAATCTCGGACGCGTCGGGCGACAGCGCCATCTTCGAATATATCAAGGGCAAGCTGGTGATCCATCACGGCCCGCAATATCCGGTGATGACCAATTCGCCGATCTTCGACGAGCAACTGGCACTCAACGCCTATTGGAAGGATATTGGCGGCACAACCATGTTGCCGGGCACCAACCGCTCGGCCGATCGTTTTGCCCGCGCCTCCTTCTATGTGAATGCCATTCCCAAGAGCGAGGATCCGGTGACGGCGCTGGCCAGCGTGTTCAGCGTGATCCGCAATGTCTCGGTGCCGCTCGGCATCTCGACCCCCGACCAGCCCAATATCTCCTCGACCCGCTGGCGCACGGTCGCGGACCACAGGCGCAAGCTCTATTTCTTCGAATCCGCGATGACGCCCAACAGCTTCTGGGTCGACCTCAAGACGATCGACTTTGCGCCTTCTGCCAAGGTGAGGAAGCTCGATCTTGGCCCGAACCAGACCAAAACCTATTCGGGCGAGGTCGGCGGCCAGTTCAAGGATGCGCCGGCCTTCAAATTTCTGGGACTGTCCTGATCGGCTGGGGGCGCTGCCATGCGATATCTTCCTCTATGCTGCCTGCTCGCCAATGTCGTTGTCTATGCCGGACCGGCCTTGGCGCAGGAGGTGCCGGCGCACCTGTCCGATGACACGCCCGATCAGGGCTGGCATCTCACCGTCTCGCCCTATGTCTGGGCGGCGTCGCTGCACGGTAATGCGGAACTGGCGGGGTTCCGCACCAGGGTCGACATGCCCTTCTCGGAGATATTCGATCATCTCGACTTCGTCACCATGGGCGAAATCGTCCTGAGCAATGGCAAGGTCGGCGCCTATGTCGACGGCCAATATGTGAAGACCAGCCAGGACGCATCCGTCTATCATCAGCAGGTGGGACTGGGCATCAGGAAGACCCATGTGTCGGGCGGCCTCTTCTATAATGTCATCGACCATCGCATGGCGGAGCGGACCGTCCATGGGGTTCGGCGCCGCTTCACCTTCGCGCCGGTCGTCGGTTTGCGCTGGTCGAAACTGTCGGCCGATGTCGCGGCGCTGGGCTTGACGGCCAATCGCAAGGCCGACTGGACGGAGGTGTTGGCCGGCATCCGCACGGCGGGCGATATCGACCGTCACTGGGTGATCGACGCGCGCCTGAATGCCGGCGGTTTTAGCGATCGGAAATCCAGCATGGATGGCGAGGGAACGATTGGCTACCGGCTGCGCCTCGCCGGCCTGCCACTGACCGTGCGCGCGGGCTATCGCTTCGTCCATCAGCAATATCGGATGCGCGACTTTACCGGCCAGCAATTTCGCTGGAACGTGTCGCAGGAAGGGCCGCTACTGGGCCTCTCGGCGCGCTTCTGATCGGCCTTCAGTCGGCCAGCCGCAGCGCCACTTCGTTCATGAAGCGGGCGTCGTCATTCTTGGCCAGCCATTCCGCCTCGGCGCCGATCGCGCCCAGCATGTCGGCGAGCGCGTCCATCTCGCTCTTGTGGTAATTGCCCAGCACATAGCCATGGACCTTGTCCTTGTGGCCTGGATGGCCGATGCCCAGGCGCACGCGGCGGAAATCATTGCCGATATGGGCGTCGGTCGACCGCAGGCCGTTATGGCCGGCATTGCCGCCGCCGCGCTTCACCTTGACCTTCATCGGCGCAAGGTCGAGCTCGTCATGGAAGACGGTCACGTCCTGCGGCGTCAGTTTGTAGAAGCGCATGGCCTCGCCGATCGCGCGGCCGCTTTCGTTCATGAAGGTGGCGGGCTTGAGCAGGATGATCTTCTCCGGGCCGATCCGCCCTTCCTGCACCCAGCCCTGGAACTGCTTCCTGGGCGGCGAGAAGCGATACATGTCGGCGATCAGGTCCACGGCCATGAAGCCGACATTGTGCCGGTGCATCGCATATTGCTGCCCCGGATTGCCGAGGCCGGCCCAGATCTGCATCGTCTATCCCGCATAAAATGAAAATCCCGCCCGCCGGTTAGGCGGACGGGATCGGAATTTCCAGCCTGCAAGCAAGCTGTAAGGCGATTACTCGCCTTCGCCCTCGGCGGCTTCGCCTTCGGCGCTCTTCAGAGCCGAGGGAGCGACGATGGTGGCGATGGTGAAGTCGCGGTCTTCGATCGCAGCCTTCGCGCCCTTGGGCAGGGTCACGGCGCTGATGTGGATCGAATCGCCGACTTCGAAGCCCTTGAGGTCGACGACGACGTCATCGGGGATCTCGGCGGCATCGACGACCAGTTCGACGTCGTGACGGACGACGTTCAGCACGCCACCCTTCTTGAGGCCGGGCGAGGCGTCTTCATTCTCGAAGCGCACCGGGACAGCGACGGTCACGGTGGCATGTTCCGAAACGCGCAGGAAGTCGGCGTGCAGCGGACGATCGGTCACGGGGTGGAAGGCCACATCCTTGGCGAGGGTGCGGACGGTCTTGCCGCCGACTTCGACCATGATGACCGAATTGAAGAAGTGGCCGGTGCCGAGCTGCTTGTTGAGGAGCTTTTCCTCGACGTGGATCGACAGGGGTTCTTCGTTCATACCATAGATGACGGCGGGTACGCGGCCCTCACGGCGGAGGGCGCGGGAGGCTCCCTTGCCTGCCCGATCGCGTGCCTCGGCCGACAGCGTAAGCTGCTCGCTCATTGCGTGTCTCCAAAAGCAAATTTGATACAATTTTCCCGCCACGCCTCCAGGGATGACCATCGCGGGAAGGCGGCCCTGTAGCAGAAAGCGGCGATAAAGCAAGTTTAGCGTTGGCTTATTGCACGCGCGTGACCTTGTAGCCTTTGGCCTTGAGCAGATCGATGAGATTGTCCTTGCCGGTCAGGTGGCCGGCGCCCACCGCGATGAAGGGGTGCCCCTTCAGCTTGTCGACCGCGCCGACCCAATCGCGGTTGCGCGCGGTCAGGATCGCATCCTCGACCACCGGATCGGGCTGCTCGCCATTCTGGTCCTCCTTGGCGATCGCCTCCATGTCGCCCTTGGCCCAGGCGGTCAGGATGCGATTATAGAGCGCCTTCATGTCCTTGGCTTCATGGATGGTCTGGATCAGCAGCTTGCGCTGCGCCGCTTCGGGCAGGCCGTCAAAGGCGCCGAACTGGCGCTCGACGGTTTCGAGGCCACCGATCGGCCGGCCCTTGAAGGCGGCGATCAGCACCGGTTCGACGCCATTTTCCTGGCTGACGTTCAGGCTTTCCTGCGATGCGGCGGACAGCAGCATGGCGGCTGCCCAGCTTTCATAGCCCGACAGTGCCTGCGCGCTGGTGCCGCCTTCCTTCACGATCCGGTCGAGTTCGGGCCGCTCGCCCGCCGGCACGCGCGCGTCGAGCGCGGGCAGGTTGGGGCTGCGGCCCATGCTTTCGAACAGGCCCAGCGTCTTCTGCTGGTCCTGCAGGTCGGCAGCCTCCAGCACCAGCTGGTCGGCATCCTTCCACGCCTGCTTGATCGTTGGCGTCTGCCAGTCGACCCCTTCGGGAAGGACATGGATGGTGCCGAAGATCCAGCCGTCCAGCCCGGCGCGTTCGACCCGCCACAGTGCCGGGCCCTGGCCGGCCTCGACCTTGGGGGCAGGGGCTTTCTGCTCGCTGCCGCAGGCGGCGATCAGGGCGAGGCCGCAGAGGGCCAGAAAGCGAATCATCCAGCTTTTCATGGTCTTATTCCCCCTGCTTCACACGCGCGCTGGCGATGCCCAGCGTCTTCAACTGATCCTGCACGCTGCCCTTGCCGGCCAGATGGCCCGCGCCGACCGCGACGAACACGGTGCCGGGCTGGTCCAGTCGCGCCTTGATCCACTTGGCCCAATTGGCGTTGCGGTTGATCAGCAGCACCTGCGCCAGCTCGGGCGTGGCTTTGAGCGAATCATTCATCTCGTCCGCCAGTTTTTCCGGCTGGCCGGTCTGCCAGTGATTGAGCAGGGCGGCGAACTCGCCTTCCATGCCGTCCATGCCCTCGACCGTGGCGTTGAGGAACTGAACCTGCTGCGCCATCGGCAGGTCGGCGAAGAAATTGAGCTGCTGCTCCACCGTTTCCAGCGCGCCGACCTTCTTGCCGGCCTTCTCGGCTGCGGCCCGCAATATCTTTTCCGCGCCGATATCGGACTGATAGCCCAGCTTCTGCAGCGGCGCGACCGACAGGATCATGCCCGCCATCCACGGATTGAACGCCTCGAACGATTGCCAGGGCACACCGGCAGCCACCATCGCCGCGCGATATTTCTGCGCGGCGTCGGGCGCGAGCCTGGTGGACAGGGCGACCCGGTCGGTCGCCATCGCCTTGCCCGCCATCATCTGCGCCATCTCGCCGGGATTTTCGGGCTCGATGATTTCCAGCACCAGTTCGTCCGACGCGTCGAACGCCTGCTTCACCCCGCCCTTGAACCAGTCGATCCCCGGTTTCAGCACATGGACGGTGCCGAACAGATAGATGGTCGTGTCGGCGTCCTTCACCTGCCACAGGGCAGGGGCGACGTTGACGGCGATGTTGACGGGTTCGCGGGCGGCGAGGGGCTGGGTCTGGCCCAAGGCGCCGAGCAGCAAAAGTCCCGCGGAAAGCCAGCGGGACGGGAAAGCGGTCAGTCTCATATCCCTTCCATGCGGGCGCCGGGCGCGCAGGGCAAGCGGCTTAACCCTGTTCGACGCGGCTTTTCCTTGACCCTTGGCCCGCGCTGCGCCAAGGCGCGGCCGACCATAATCTGTCATTATTGCAAGGACCACCGGTGGCCGAGGGCAAAGCGCTTTCCTTCCAGGACCTCATTCTCACCCTGCACGCCTATTGGGGCAAGCAGGGTTGTGTCATTCTTCAGCCCTACGACATGGAAGTGGGGGCGGGTACATTCCACCCGGCAACCACGCTCCGCAGCCTGGGGCCCAAGCCCTGGAACGCGGCCTATGTCCAGCCCAGCCGCCGTCCGACCGACGGCCGCTATGGCGAGAACCCGAACCGGCTGCAGCATTATTACCAATATCAGGTGATCATGAAGCCCAGCCCTGCCAACCTGCAGGAGCTATATCTGGGCAGCCTCCGGGAAATCGGCATCGATCCGCTGGTCCACGACATCCGCTTTGTCGAGGATGACTGGGAAAGCCCGACGCTGGGCGCCTGGGGTCTGGGCTGGGAAGTCTGGTGCGACGGCATGGAAGTCACCCAGTTCACCTATTTCCAGCAGATGGGTGGCTATGACTGCAAGCCGGTCGCGGGCGAATTGACCTACGGCCTCGAACGCCTCGCCATGTATATTCAGGGCGTCGACAGCGTCTATGACCTGAAGTTCAACGACCAGGGCGTCACCTATGGCGACGTGTTCCTAGAAAATGAGCGGCAGATGTCGAAATGGAATTTCGAGGTCGCCGACACCGAAAAGCTGTTCCGCTGGTTCAAGGACTGCAAGGCCGAATATGACCAGTGCATCGCCAATGATGTGCCGCTCGCGGCTTTCGAGCAGGCGATCAAGGCCAGCCACACCTTCAATCTGCTGCAGGCGCGCGGCGTGATCTCCGTGCAGGAGCGCGCCAGCTATATGGGCCAGGTCCGCGACATGGCGAAGGGTAGCTGCGAAGCGTGGATGAAGACCAACGGATGGACCGCCTGATGACCATGAACAATTTCGTCATCCCAGCGAAGGCTGGGATCTCGGGCCATGTGGCACTGCATTCGCTTGCGGCCCCAGCCTGCGCTGGGGCATCGGAGGAAATCGCATGACCGATTTCCTCCTTGAACTGCGCTGCGAGGAAATTCCCGCGCGCATGCAATTGAAGGCGTCCGACGATCTGGCGCGCCTCTTCACCGAGGAACTGGCCAAGGCCGGGCTCAAGCCCGCGTCGATCGACAGCTTCGTCACGCCGCGCCGCCTGGCGCTGATCGCTCGCGACCTGCCGCTGGAAACCGCGGCGGTCAGCGAGGAGTTCAAGGGTCCCCGCACCAGCGCCCCGGCGCAGGCGCTTGAAGGCTTCCTGCGCAAGACCGGCCTGACCCAGGATCAGCTTGAGGATCGCGACGGCGTCTGGTTCGCCGTGGTGAACAAGCCCGGCCGTGCCACCACCGACGTGCTGGCCGAAGCCGTGCCGGCAGTCATCCGCGCCTTCCCCTGGCCCAAGTCGATGCGCTGGGGCGCGGCCAGCGCCACCACCGAAAGCCTGCGCTGGGTCCGCCCGCTGCAGGGCATCATCGCGCTGCTCGGCGGCGAGATCGTCCCGCTGTCGATCGAGGGGATCGAGGCTGGCCGCGAGACGGTGGGGCATCGCTTCCATTCGACCGGCGCGATCCGCATCGAAGGCGCCGACGACTATGCCGCCAAGCTGCGCGCCGCTTATGTCATCGTCTCGCATCAGGAGCGTCAGGCGATCATCGAGGCGAAGGCCGGCGAGGCCGCAGCGGCCAAGGGCTATAGCGTGATCGAGGACAAGGGGCTGGTCGCGGAAAATGCCGGCCTGACCGAATGGCCGGTGCCCTTGCTGGGCGATTTCGATCCGGAATTTCTTGAGGTTCCGCCTGAAGTCATTCAGCTAACCCTGCGTATCAACCAGAAATATTTCGTTCTGCGTGATGCGACGGGCAAGCTCGCCCCTGCCTTCATCTGCACCGCCAATATCGAGGCGAAGGATGGCGGTGTGGCGATCGTCGCCGGCAACCGCAAGGTGCTGGCCGCACGCCTGAGCGATGCCCGCTTCTTCTGGCAGCAGGACCGCAAGACCCCGCTCGCCGAGCAGGCGAAGAAGCTTGGCCGTATCACCTTCCATGAGAAGCTGGGCACCGTCGCCGACAAGGTCGAGCGCGTCGCGAAGCTGGCCGAATGGCTGGCGAGCGAAGGTATCGTGCCGAACTGCGACCCGGTGCTGGCGCGCCAGGCGGCGGAACTGTGCAAGGCGGACCTCGTCACCGAAATGGTCGGCGAATTCCCCGAATTGCAGGGCGTCATGGGCGGCTATTATGCTCGCGCCGAAGGCCTGCCCGACGCCGTCGCCGACGCGATCCGCGACCATTACAAGCCGGTCGGGCAGGGCGATGATGTCCCCACCGCGCCGATCACGGTGGCGGTCGGCCTGGCGGACAAGCTGGATACGCTGCGTTCCTTCTTCGGTATCGATGAAAAGCCGACGGGTTCGCGTGACCCGTTCGCGCTGCGCCGTGCAGCACTGGGCGTGATCCAGATCGTGACCGCCAATGGTCTGCGTATGCCTGTTGCAGAGGGTGACCTGCTCGACTTCTTCGCCGACCGCCTCAAGGTCCAGCAGAAGGAAGCCGGCGTTCGTCATGACCTGATCGACGCGGTGTTCGCGCTGGGTGGCGAGGACGACCTTGTTCGCCTGCTCGCACGCGTGAAGGCGCTCCAGTCCTTCGTCGCGACCGATGACGGCGCCAATCTGCTCGCAGGCTACAAGCGCGCCGCCAATATCCTCAAGAAGGAAGGCGTGGAGCAGGCGGAGGCGATTTCGCTTTCCTATGAACCCGAAAAGGCGGAAGCTGATCTGATCGCTGCGCTCGACGCTGCGGAACCGCAGGCGGCACAGGCTGTCGCGGCCGAGGAGTTCGAAGGCGCCATGGCGGCGCTCGCGACGCTCCGGGCGCCGATCGACGCCTTCTTTGAGACCGTGACGGTGAATGATGCTGATCCGGCGAAGCGCACGACTCGCCTCGCGCTGCTGGCGCGGGTCCGTGATGCAGTGCACAATGTCGCCGACTTTTCGAAGATTACAGGATAAGGAAACGAAATTCCAAAATCTGCGGGAAATATGCGAAGTTAAGCGGGATAAGTCCTATCCCCTAATGGCTTGAGCCGCTAATTGCGGCATTATTATTGCAACGCACAACTCGGCAATCAGTGCAGGGAGAGCCGGTATATGGTTATGACGGAAGAGGCCCAGATGAGCACCACTTCGACGCGCTATGTTTATCGTTTCGGCGGTGGCGTGAACGACGGGGGCAAGGGCGACAAGAATCTGCTGGGCGGCAAGGGCGCGAACCTTGACGGCATGGCCGCGATCGGCCTGCCGGTGCCGCCGGGCTTCACAATCACCACCGAAATGTGTACCCGCTATTATACCGATGGCGGCGTCTATCCCGAAAGCCTGAAGGCGGAAGTCGCCAATGGCATCGCCCATATCGAGGCGGTTACCGGCAAGAAATTCGGCGATGCGGCCGATCCGCTGCTGGTCTCGGTCCGCTCGGGCGCGCGCATCTCTATGCCGGGCATGATGGACACGGTCCTCAATCTCGGCCTCAATGACGAGACCGTGCTGGGCCTGGCCGCCGCATCGGGCGACGAGCGTTTCGCCTGGGACAGCTATCGCCGCTTCATCCAGATGTATTCGGACGTGGTGCTGGAACTCGATCATGGTGCGTTCGAGGAAGCCCTTGAAATCGCCAAGGAAGATCAGGGCTACACGCTCGACACCGAAATGACCGCCGACGACTGGAAGGCGCTGGTTTCGGAATATAAGGCGCTGGTCGCCAAGCTCTGGAACAAGCCTTTCCCGCAGGATGTCGCCGACCAGCTCTGGGGCGCGATCTCGGCCGTGTTCGGCAGTTGGCAGGCGGACCGTGCCAAGGTCTATCGCCGCCTGAACTCGATCCCCGGCGACTGGGGCACCGCCGTCAATGTGCAGGCGATGGTGTTCGGCAATATGGGCGACACATCGGCCACCGGCGTCGCCTTCACCCGCGACCCCGCGACCGGCGAGAACGCCTATTATGGCGAATATCTGATCAACGCCCAGGGCGAGGACGTCGTTGCCGGCATCCGCACCCCGCAATATCTGACCAAGCAGGCGCGCGAGCGGGCAGGGGCCAAGCCGCTGTCGATGGAAGAGGCGATGCCCGAAACCTATGCCGAACTGGCACGGGTGTTCGACATCCTCGAAACCCATTATCGCGACATGCAGGACATCGAGTTCACGGTCCAGCAGGGCAAGCTCTGGATGCTCCAGACCCGTTCGGGCAAGCGCACGGCGAAGGCCGCGCTGAAGATCGCGGTCGAAATGGCCAGTGAAGGCCTGATCACCGAGGAAGAAGCCGTCGCCCGCGTCGATCCCGCCGCGCTCGACCAGCTTCTGCACCCCACCCTCGATCCCAAGGCACCGCGCGACGTGCTGACCAAGGGCCTGCCGGCCTCGCCGGGTGCGGCCAGCGGCGCGATCGTGTTCGATGCCGACACCGCCGAGCGTCGCAACGAACTGGGCGACGCCGTCATCCTGGTGCGCGTCGAAACCAGCCCGGAAGATATTCACGGCATGCACGCGGCCAAGGGCATCCTGACCGCGCGTGGTGGTATGACCAGCCACGCCGCCGTGGTGGCGCGCGGCATGGGCCGTCCCTGCGTCTCGGGCGCGGGTAGCCTGTCGATCGACAATGCCAACAAGATACTGCGCATCGGCAGCCGTGAGCTGAAAGAAGGCGATATCCTGACCATCGACGGCGCCACCGGCGAAGTCATGGCGGGTGAAGTGCCGACCGTGCAGCCCGAACTGGCCGGCGACTTCGGCATCCTGATGGCCTGGGCCGACAAGGTCCGTCGCCTGAAGGTCCGCGCCAATGCGGAAACCCCGCTCGACTGCCAGACCGCGCGCGACTTCGGTGCCGAAGGCGTAGGCCTGTGCCGGACCGAGCATATGTTCTTCGACGCGGCCCGCATCACCGCCGTGCGCGAGATGATCCTGGCCGACAGCGAGAAGGGGCGCCGCGTCGCGCTCGACAAGCTGCTGCCCGAACAGCGGGACGATTTCGCCCAGATCTTCATGGTGATGGCCGGCCTGCCCGTGACCATCCGCCTGCTCGACCCGCCGCTCCACGAATTCCTGCCGCATGGCGAAGCGGAGTTCGAGGAAGTGGCCAAGGCGGCGGGCGTCGGTGTCGAGGCGCTCAAGCGTCGCGCCGCCGAACTGCACGAATTCAACCCGATGCTGGGCCATCGCGGTTGCCGCCTGGGCGTGACCTATCCCGAAATCTACGAGATGCAGGCCCGCGCCATCTTCGAAGCGGCGCTGATCGTGAAGGAACGGAGCGGCGAGGCGCCGATCCCGGAAGTCATGATCCCGCTCGTCGCGACGAAGAAGGAGCTGGAACTGATGAAGGCGATCGTCGATCAGGTCGCCAAGGACGTGTTCGCCGAGCAGGGCGCATCGGTCGACTATCTGGTCGGCACGATGATCGAACTGCCGCGCGCGGCGCTCAAGGCCGGTGAGATCGCCGAAGTTGGCGAATTTTTCTCCTTCGGCACCAACGACCTCACCCAGACGACCATCGGCATTAGCCGTGACGACGCCGGCCGCTTCCTGACGCAATATGTCGACAAGGGCATCTTCGCCCGCGATCCGTTCGTCAGCATCGATGTGGAGGGCGTGGGCCAGCTCATCGAACTGGCGGCCGAGCGCGGCCGGGCGACCCGCCCCGGCATCAAGCTGGGCATCTGTGGCGAACATGGCGGTGACCCGGCCTCGATCGCCTTCTGCGAGGCGACCGGCCTCGATTATGTCTCGGCCTCGCCCTATCGCGTGCCGATCGCCCGTCTCGCCGCGGCGCAGGCCGCTCTGGCGAAGAAGTAAGCGGAAAGGGCGGGAGGCAATTCCCGCCCTTCTTCGTTTCAGGGGCTCAGGGTTTCAGGGGGTCAGGCCTGGCCGGTGAGGCGGCTCAGCAGGCCCGGCTTCTCGCCCCGTTCCAGATCGTGCGCCTGGCCGCGCCAGTCCTCATGCGCGATCGTGCCGGGCTTGAGCCCCAGGCGGGCTTCCAGCGTCGCTTCCTGCTCGCCATTCAGCGCCGCAATCTGGCCGTAGCGATGATAGCCCGCCTCGTTGAGCGCGACCTCCTGCGTCTGGCTGATGCCGTTGATG
Organism: Sphingobium sp. L-44; assembly: GCF_056859495.1. Classification (NCBI taxonomy): domain Bacteria; kingdom Pseudomonadati; phylum Pseudomonadota; class Alphaproteobacteria; order Sphingomonadales; family Sphingobiaceae; genus Sphingobium; species Sphingobium sp. L-44. The sequence continues at coordinate 28,940 of NZ_JBSXOQ010000097.1, forward strand.
CGGCTGAGGTCATCGCGGCCCTGCACGCCGCCGGCCACGGCGGTGGCCGTGCCGGGGCCGATCGGGGCGGACTGGCGCTCCAGTTCGGCGATCCGTTCATTGGCGGCATTCAGCCGCGCATCGCGATCCCGGATGGCATGGTGGTGGGCCCTTTGCTCCTCGCGCCACAGGCGCTTATATTTGCCCCGGCCGCTCATCATCAGGCCAAGCACCAGGCCGGCCAGCAGCGCCACCAACAGCAGCGCAATCTCGTTGGGTGTGAAGCTCATGTCGGCATCCTTTCCAGCGTCGAAACGATCAGCCCGCCGGGAAGTTGCCGAAAACGCCCATGGTTCGGGCATTGTCAAAAAAAGTGAAAGAAAGTGCTTGCCAGCACCGCCGGACGCTTCTAACAGCGCCACTCCAACGCACCCGTAGCTCAGCTGGATAGAGCATCAGACTACGAATCTGAGGGTCGGACGTTCGAATCGTTCCGGGTGCACCATTTTCCTTCATCGCTGAACGATCGAGCGCAACTCACTGTGGTTGCTTGAGATTTGTCGAGTCAATCGGCATTGACGCCGGGCGCGATCTGGCGAAGCATCCCTCTATGCGCACGACATTGGGCATTTGCACCCGCAAGGCACGCTATGCCACGGAGGAGGAGGCATGGGCTGTCGTCCATCGTGCATCCATCGTCCTGCGGCCTTATCGCTGTGCGCTGTGTCGCCAATATCATCTGACCAGCCGGACCAAGGGCATGCGGCTGCGGCCACCCTATCGGGAATGACCGATCAGAGGCCAAAGCGGCTTCCAGACTAATTTCCCTGCCGAAGTCAGCATGCTAGGATCGACGCATCGTTACGACATGCGGGGAATATCCATGGTCTGGATCGCACGCCTCCTTCTGTTCATACCGTCGCTGATTGCGGGATGGTTCGTGTCGCAGGAAGACCCGCGCTACTGGGTGATTGCCCTGGCGATCGGCCTCACTTTCCTGGCGCTGGGCATCATTGCCGCCATCTACATCCCGATTCTCCATCCCTGGCCGCGCCGCAAGCAATAGGCGGCGAGGGGCAAGTCCTGGAAATACGGGCTTTTGTCGGCGATTTTCGCATAAATTTCACATTGATGATTTTTGGGGGTTGCCAGATCAGGCGGGCCCTTATATCTGCGCCTCCACAACGCACCCGTAGCTCAGCTGGATAGAGCATCAGACTACGAATCTGAGGGTCGGACGTTCGAATCGTTCCGGGTGCACCATTTCTTCACAGGAATAAAACGGGCCGGAAACCGCAAGGTTTCCGGCCCATTTGGCGTTTAAGGGCTGAGCGCTCAGCCCAGCGCCAAGGCGACGATCGCGTCGATGTCCAGATGCTCTTCCAGCCGGGCGGCGATCGCATCCAGCGCCATGTCGACCGACTTATCATAATCCGCCACGCCGCCATCAACGCCCAGCCGGGCAAGCAGGGCCGCGCGCAGCGGGCAGCTGGCGAGCAGGCCATGGACATAGGTGCCCATCACCCGGCCGTCGGCGCTGATCGCGCCATCTGCATTGCCGCCAAGGCGTGCGAAGGGCCGCTCGCTGTCGGGGCCGCTCGTTTCGCCGATATGCATCTCATAGCCGCCAAAGATGGCGCCCAGCGCCACGCCTTCGACCCGTTCCAGTCGCTTGCCCGCCGACAGTCGCGTCTCGACGTCGAGCAGCCCCAGGCCCGCGACCGTGCCGGCCGGTCCCTCGATCCCGTCAGGGTCGGCGATATGGCGCCCGAGCATCTGATATCCGCCGCAAATGCCCAGGATCGCGCCGCCGCGGCGATGATGCGCCAAGATGTCGATGTCCCAGCCCTGCGCGCGCATGGCCGCCATGTCGGCGATCGTCGCCTTGGAGCCGGACAGGACGATCAGCGCGGCCTCGGCCGGTATCGGCTGACCGGGCGGCACCATGCGCAATTCCACGCCGGGGTCGAGCTTGAACGGGTCAAGATCATCGAAATTGGAAATGCGGGGCAGGATGGGGCAGGCGATGACGGTGCGCGCGGTTCCGGGCTGTGCTGTCCGCTCCAGCACCACCGCATCCTCGCTGGGCAGGCGGGCGGTCGCCTCCAGCCAGGGGACGACACCAAAGCCGCGCCACCCCGACAGCGCTTCGATCTGGCGATAGCCATTCTCGAACAGCGCGGGGGCGCCGCGGAACTTGTTGATCAGGAAGCCGCGGATCATCGCGGCATCCTCCGGGTCGATCACGGCCCTGGTGCCGACGATCGCCGCGATTACGCCGCCCCGGTCGATATCGCCGACCAGCAGCACCGGTACATCGGCGGCGCGGGCAAAGCCCATGTTCGCAATGTCGCCGGCGCGCAGGTTGATCTCGGCCGGTGATCCGGCGCCTTCGACGACGACAATGTCGCATTGCGCCTTCAGCCGCTCATAGCTTTCCAGCACGGCGCCCAGCAACTGCCCGCGCGCACTGCGGAAATTGCCGCTGCCCAATGTGCCGCGCACCTGGCCATGGACGATCAACTGCGATGTCCGGTCGGCCTGGGGCTTCATCAGTACTGGGTTCATGTCGGTATGCGCCTCGACCCCGCAAGCGATCGCCTGCAGCGCCTGTGCGCGGCCGATCTCGCCGCCGTCCACGGTGACGGCCGCATTGTTCGACATATTCTGTGGCTTGAATGGCCGGATGCGATACCCCCGGCGGAGCAGGGCGCGGCATAGCCCCGCCACCAGCACCGATTTGCCGACGTCCGATCCGGTTCCCTGCAGCATGATTGCGCCCATGGCCTGTTCCTGCAAGCCGGCGGCAATGATGGCAAGCGCTTAGCGCATCATGCGACGAGCGTCGGCATCCCGCATCGCATCTGGTGGACCTTGACCGTCGCGGTGCCCAGCTTCACGCCCAGGATGGCGGTGAGGTTGCTCAGCAGGTCGTCCAGGATGGGCGCGGTCGTGCCCAGCAAGCCCGCAACCGGTGAGATCAGGGGGCTGAGCGGCAGTTGCAGTCCGGCGAGCGTGACCGTGACCTTGGTCTGGTTGGCCAGGCTGGAGGCGACCCCCTGGGTCAGATCCTGGGTGCTGACGGTCTTGCTCTGCTTCCCGGAAATATCGCTGGGCGTGAACAGCACATTTTGCTGGGTCACGCCGCCCAGCGCGATATTGGCATAGGCATGGACCTGGGTCAGCGATCCGAGGACCGACGCCAGAGTCGCGGTGCGCGGATTGGCGGGCGTCGAGAAATTGGTGAGCGCGGCTTCATCGACATCACCGATCACCGCCGTCCCTATCGACGGCTTGACCGCCAGCGTCACGCCATTGTTGATGGCACCCTGATCGCAGACGATATTCGACAATTGCGCTTCGGCCGATGCCAGTTCGACATAGAGCGGGATGCGGATCGTTGCGATCCCGGTGAGCAGAGTGCCGACCCGGCTTTCGAGGAAGATGCGGGTCTGCGCCGTGCGCAGGATGAAATTCTTGTCGTTGGTGATGCTGATCAGGGGGGTGCTGGCCTGGCCGGTGCCGGTGATGAGCTTCAGCCGCGTGCTGGTCAGGCCCGGAACGTTCAGGGTCAGGTCCAGCGGCACGGCGGTCGAGGATGGCGGGCTCAGCACCATGCGCAGCATCGAGAAGGAGTCGAGCAGCAGGCTGGGCTGGCCGGTCGAACTGCCGGTCCCCTTCATCGGACCCAGATCGATGACATCGCTGAGGCGGACGCTCTTGCCCGGCAGCTTGCCGCCGATATTGCGGAGCAGGGCGGCCGTGCCGCTATTGTCCGCGGTGTCGGCAATGGCGCCGATGACGTCGGACAATGGAATATTGGCACCGAACAATTCGCCATAGGCGGCGTCATTGCGTCCGGTGCGGACCTTGAGAGCGTCGGCGAAATGAAGCAGGTCGACGTTCAGGTTGGCCAGCCCCTGATAGTCCATGACCGACAGATTGAGTTCCGTCCCGGCAAGGGCCGACAGCAGCATGTTGGGAAGGCCGCCGCTGAGCGAGGCAAGGCCGGTGCCGATGGAGAAGGCTGCCGCGTCGGAGCGGGCGGCGGTGGCATGGGCGCGCACGTCGACGCCATCCCTGCCGACCAGCAGGCGGCCGAAGAAGAGGGGGGTACGGCGCTGGACCTGGACCTGGATCGCGCTCGCACGCGGGTCGCCCGATACAAAGCGATTGCCGACCGCGACTGCGCTATTCTGGTCATAATAGCCGGTTTGGACCGCCACCAGGGATACGCCGGGGACGCCGCTCTTGGTCAGCAAGGCTTCGGCGGCCGATCGCCCGCCACTGCTGGCCGCCAGCGCGGCGGCATCAGCCACGCCCTGCAACTGGCGCTTGGCGAGATAGACCGATCCCAGGTCGACGGCGACCGTAGCGGCGCCAGCGAGCATGAATAGCGATCCCGCCAGCAGGACGCTGATGCCGCCGCGCTTGTCGGCGAGCAGGCGGCGCATGCGCTTGTGCGGCTGGTTCATGACGCAATCCGCACAACGGCGCTCCGCTGGATCTGGGCGGCGGGCATCGGAAAGATGGCGGCGGAGAAGAAGGGGGCGTTGCTGAGATTATAGGTCAGGGTGACCGTATAATAGCCGCTGTTCGCATTGGCGGCGACGCCGATCGTCTGCGCGCCCGGCAGCGGAAAGGAAGGGCGGCTGGCATTGACGCTTTCGTCGACCAGCGCTCGTCGCTCGGTCGCGGTCATGCCGGCCACGGCCGCGCGTGCCGCGTCATTGGCTGCCTGCTGCAGGCTATGAGCGGTCATCAACCAGCCGCCATAGAGCAGGATACCGAGCAACAGGATGATCATCAGGGGGAGGGCGAAGGCGGCTTCGACAAGCACGCTGCCACGCTCATGACGGGACATGGCCTGGCCCAGTCGAGCGAGGCGAAGCACCGCATGGAGAGGAGGGTTCCGCATGTCACTCCAATAAAGGCGCAACATTCAAAAAGCGGTATGCGAAATTCGCGCACATTTTGTGCGAATTGTGTAAATCCGAAGCCGCGTTTTCGGGGCTTTTCGGACATTTCGGGGAGATACTGAACGGTCTACACGGACAAATCCGCTATGACCGCTGGATTTTACATCATTGGGGTCCGGCTTGGTCGTTTTCGCTCAAGCAGGGCGGAGTCATGACCAGCACAACGCCCTCCGTTCCGTAGGTGCCGCGCAACTGGACCAGCGCGCCTTCCATCGGGAGCAAGGCGCCACCATTGGTGAGCAGATGGGCCTGGACGCGGCGGTCGCCCTCGCCGCGCAATACCGCTTCCAGTTCCTGGCGGAAATGCGGCCGCTGTGGCAGGGCGATGAGGTCGGTCATATAGGCGTTGATCAGGCGAGCTTCGGGGAGCCCGACCAGGGTGCAGATGGTGGCATCGACATATTCGATGAAGCCGCGGTTGGAGAGGCGGGCATAGCCGACGCCGCCATGGATGCCCATCGCCTTGAGAATGGCCGATTTGACGTCGGCCAGGCGATGGCGCTGCACGTCGGACGTGATGTCGCGCAGCAGCAAGCCGATCCCGTCGGCGAAGGGAAAGGTTTCGACGTGGAGCCAGCTATCGTCGCGGAAGGGGGAGGGAATATCCGCAGCGCTGATTTCGCCGGACACCTGGCTATGCCGGGCATGCGCCTCGGTCAGCGTGCCGACCAGTTCTGGCAGCGCGTCCCAAAGCATCTGTCCTTCCAGCCGCCGGTCCCAGCGCCGTGCCATGGCCAGCGCGACCGGATTGATCAGGTCGATGCGAAAATCGGCGCGGCACAGTATCAGTCCCTGGGCCATGCGCACGGCCAGTTCGCGCAATCGATCGGGATTCTGATCGAACTCGTCCTGGCTGGCGAGCGCCTTGAACCGGTCCAGCCCCATGAAGACATGGGTTTCGCGGCCATGATGGGTGATCAGCAGGGGGTGTCGCGCGCCGATCTCGCGCCAATGGGCAAAGTTGCGGACCAGTTCCGCAGCGGTGACACTCCTGTCGCTTATGTCGTCCGGCATGATTGACCCTCTCCCAAATCTGGGTGCAGGCACAAAGACCCTCACCAACGGGCGGCGGCTACGTAATATCCCTTATGTGCGGCGAACTGGTGTTGCTTTGCGAGCAATGGTGTTCAGGCAGTATCAAGAGCCGTAACTACGCTGGAGTTCCAGGGCGTCGAGCATTTTTCCGCCCGCCATGAAGACAGCGCCGGAGCAGGCGAGGGCAAGCAACTGGCCGCCGACGCCGGGATATTGATGCATATAGACGACGCCGCGCTCGCTGGCGCCCAGCGCAAGCGCGTAGATCACGAGGAAAGCCTCGAACTTGGTCTTGATCGTGAAGAGGCGTTTGATCCGTTCCATCAGACTCATCCGAGGCTTTCGTCCATCTTCTAAGGCATTAAGTCGCCCGAAAGTTGCAAATGGTCAACAAGGCTTAACCATGATTGTTCGATCCGGGCAATAAGGCGCGTGTCGGACAGGTCGTCGGGCGCAATGGTTTCGGGCCAATAGTCCGAAACGATGCGGGCGATTTCATCCAGGCGCGGCTCATCGACCAGGAAACGCGGGTCGATATCCTTTGGATCCGCGACCACGCGCAGGCGCAGGCAGGCGGGGCCGCCGCCATTGGCCATCGACTGACGCACATCGACGGGGACGAGGCGGCGGATCGGGCCATTGCCGGCGATCATCTGTTCCAGCCAGGTCCATACGGCCGGGACCGCCTGCGCCTCGCTCGGCAGGATCAACGCCATGGTGCCGTCAGGAAGCGTGACGAGCTGCGCGTTGAACAAATAGCTCTTGATCGCGTCGGCCAGGCTGACGGCGCTGGCGGGCACTTCGACGATCTCCACCGACGGCAACAGCGTGCGCAGCGAGGCGTAGAAGGCCTGCTTGTCGGCAAAGGCCTGTTCATGCGTGAAGAGAACGCGCTCATTGGCGACGGCGACGACGTCATTGTGGAAGGCGCCGGCGGCAATTGCCTCCTGCGACTGCTGCACGAACAGGGTGCGGGCCGGATCGAGGCCGTGGATGCGGGCCACGGCCTTGCTCGCCTCGACATGCTGGCGGGCAGGGAAGGGGCCACCCGACTGGCCATAGACGAAGACCTCGATGCCCGGCGCGCCATGGCTGTCGCACAGGCGCATATGGTTGGCCGCGCCTTCGTCGCCAAAGGGCGCGGGGATCGGGCCATGCACGGCAAAGGCGCGGGTGTCGGAAAAGGCGATGCGCAATTGCGCCAGCGTCTGGGGCCATTCATGGCTGCGATGCGCCATGGTAACGAGATTGGCGACGGTCAGGTGGGTGCGTCCATCGGCGGTGTCGGCGGCCGGTGAGACGGTCGCGGCATTGGCGGCCCACATGGACGAGGCCGACATGGCGGCGGCGCGGATATGCGGATCGGCATTGCTGATGTCGGTGCCCAAGGTCGCGAGCCAGGCGCCGTCAGGACGCCATTGCGGCAGGAAAATACCCTGGGCAAGGCCAAGGCGCAGATTGCCGCGCATCTTCTCTATCCCCTGCAGGGCTGCGGCACGAGGGTGCGACACCGCGCCGGCATTGCGGGACGAGGCCAGATTGCCAAGGCTGAGGCCGGCATAATTATGGCTGGGGCCGACCAGCCCGTCGAAATTGATTTCGCGCACGCTCATGCCCGCCCCGCCATGGTGAATGCCTGTCCGACGTCCAGTTGCAGCAGCGCGGCGCTGGCCGCGTCGAGCGAGATGCTGCCATCCTCGCCCTCCTGCACATAGCCATAGGTGCAGCGATAATCGGCGAGCAGGCCGGTCGACACCAGCATCTTGTCGCCGCCCTTGTCATGGGTGGCCGCCAAGGTGACGTCGCGTGCCTGGGCCACGGTGCGGAGCTGGTCGATCTGGCCCACCATGGTCGGGCCGCCGTCGAAGATGTCGACATAGCCGGCATTGGTGAAGCCTTCGGTCTCCAGCATCCGCATCGCCGCGCGGCCATTGGGATGGGGCAGGCCTATGACGGCGCGGGCGCTGTCGGTCAGCATCGCGGTGTAGATCGGCGTCTTGGGCATCAGGTCGGCGATGAACTGGTTGCCGTTGACGGCGTTGAACTCGTCGGCTTCCTGGAAATTCATGCCGAAGAAACGGCCGGCCAGGCCATCCCAGAAGGGCGAGCCGCCCGCTTCGTCGATCACGCCGCGCAGTTCGGCAATCACCCGGTCGCCGAAGCGATCGCGATGGTTGCGGATATAAAGATAGCGGCTGCGCGCGAGCAGCAGGCCAAGCCCCTCGGCCCGTTCGCGCGGGTGGAGGAAGAGGCCGCCAACCTCGGTCGATCCTTCCAGATCGGTCGTGAGCGAAAGCATCTGCGCGCGGAAGGTGCGGGCCAGTTCGCGGCTATGCTGGGTCAGCACGCCCAGCCGATAGGAATAGAAGGGCCAGCTCTGCCCCACCGTGCTGAAGATCTGGCAGGTGCCGCGCACCTGGCCGGTCTGCGCATTGACCAGCACCAGGACGATCAGATCATCCTTGATCCCGCCATCCTGCCGGCCGAGCGCCTGTTCGGTGCGCTCCAGCTTGGCGGTCAGCGCGGCGCGATCGGGTGGCAGGTTGGTGAAGCCACCGCCGGTCAGCTTCGCCATTTCATACAGGGTCTGCAGGTCGTCCGCTCGCGCGGTGCGCATGTAGAAACTCAAAAGGCCGTCCTCTCTCTCAATATTGTCCTTGGGCGATCCGCAGCAGCGCCAGCGCGGACAGTTGCGCGCGCTCGGCCAGGCTGTCGCTGATCAGAAATTCGGCGTCGCTGTGGATGCTGCCGCCGCGCACGCCCATGGTGTCGACCACCGGGACGCCGCAGGCCGCGATATTGTTGCCGTCGCACACGCCGCCGGTGTCGCGCCAGCCGATGTCGAGGCCAAGTTCCGCGCCGCAACGCCTGACCAGGCCGAACAGCCGCTCGGCCTTGGCATCCATGGGCTTGGGTGGGCGACCAAAGCCGCCATGGAGATGCAGGCTGACGCCATGGTCGCGGGCGACATCGGCCATGGCCCGATCCAGCAGGGCGCGGGCCGCGATTTCATCGTCCGGCGTGCGCGGGCGGAAATTGACTCGCAGCACGGCATGGTCGGGCACGACATTATTGGGACTGCCGCCGTCGATCTTGGCGGGATTGCAGGAAAAGCCGCTGCCGCTGCCGGCCTTCAGGCGCAGCGCGAGATCGGCGGCCGCGAGCAGGGCGTTGCGGCCATCGTCGGGATTGCGGCCGGCATGGGCGCTGAGGCCGGTGACGATGATCGAGAAATTGCCGCTGCCTGCGCGCGCGCCGGCCAGCGTGCCATCGGGCAGGGCTGGTTCATAGGTGAAGGCGGCGCGCTTGCCGGCTGCGGCTTGGCGGAGCAGCGCGGCGGAAGAGGGGCTGCCGACTTCTTCGTCGCTGTTGATCACCACCTGATAGCCAAGCGTCCGGGTCGCCTCGCTATGCTCGATTGCCGTCAGGGCGGCGAGCATGACGGCGATGCCGCCCTTCATGTCGGCGACGCCGGGGCCGTTGAGAATGCCGGGTTCCAGCCAGCGAAGCGTCTGAAACGGGTGGTCGACGGGAAATACCGTGTCCATATGCCCTGTCAGCAGCAACTGGACCGGCGCATCGGGACGGACGGTCAGGCGAAGATGCTGGCCATGGCGGATCACCGATGTGCGGCCATCGGGCGCCACGGTCTCGACCGGATCGGGGTCGATCAGGTCTACCTCGCCCGGCAGCACCGAAAAGGCGTCGGCGAGCGTGGTGGCCATGGTGGCGAGCCCGGTCAGGTTGCGCGATCCGCTGTTGATGCTGGCCCATGCCTCGACCTGTGCCAGCATCGGCGCGGCGGCGACCTGCTCCAGCAGGGCGGTTTCAGGGGCTGTTACGGGCGGGTGGATGCCGTTCATCCCGGAGGTCTATCAGAGCGCGGGCGCCTGCTCCACCCCGATCAGAAATCGTAGCTGAGAGTCAGGCGGCTGAGCGTATCGAAGTCGCGCGCGGACAGCAGGGTCTCCGACTCATATTGCACCGTATAGGACAGGCCAGCGGACAGGCGCGTGCTCACCTTGGTTTGCAATTGTGTCAGGGAATTGACGGAAAATACGTCAGTTTCCGCGTAGCCTGCAGCGGTCTGCTTGAAGGTGACATTGGGCGCCAGACGCCAGGCCAGGTCCATAGATGCACGCGCGCCCAGCTTGGTTTCGCGCGGCCCGATCACATATTTGGCATGACGGACGGACGGGCCCAGGTCGAGCGACAGGTCGATCGGCTTACTGACGATCACCTTGTAACCGATACCGGCCGAGGCGGTGTAGCGCTCGTCATAGCCGATCGAGGGATCGCGTTCGAACTGGGTCAGGCCATAGGCGAAGCCGCGTGGATCGAACTGATAACGCGGTTCATAGCTGGCGGTGTAGCGCTCGCGCGAGGTGACGCCATTGGCGCGGCGATAATCGACCGTGGCGCTGAGCTTATGGCTCCATTCCAGCCCTTCGCGCTTGACCTGCGCCGCGGCGCTGATGCCGATTTCGCTGGTCGAACCGGTCGAGCGGAAGCCGCCGGCCTCCAGCTTGCCGGTCCATAATTCGGTGAAGCGCGCCTCGCGAATCACCGTGTCATGGGTCGCCTTGGTCCGTTCCTTCCAGCTGTTGACCATCTGCTGGATCTGGTCGGCCGATTGCGGATTGGTCTGCTTGGCGATCTTGGCGACGGTCGCGATCTCCGTCTCATTGCCATTGGCAATCGCCGCCTCCAGCATTTCGCGTACGGATGGCGGCAGCAGCGCAGGGGCATTGGCCCAGGCCTGGGTGGCAAAGAGGAAGGGCAGGATAGCCAGACAGTGACGCATGCCGCTGTCATAGCGAACCGACCGGGGATTTTAAGCCCCCATCAGATCAAGTCGTGGAATTCCTGCAATATGTCGCGGTAAAGCTTGCGCTTGAACGGCACGATCAGTTCCGGCAGCGTTTCGGGCGCAGCCCATTTCCATTCCCGAAATTCGGGATGCTTGGTCTGGATGTCGATATGGCTGTCCTTGCCCAGGAAGCGGGCAAGGAACCAGATCTGGCGCTGGCCACGATATTTGCCGCCCCACAGCTTGCCGATCAGCTCGGGCGGCAGATCATAGAAATGCTCGTCGCGGCTCTTGGCGATGATCTCGACATGTTCGGGTGTGATCCCGGTCTCTTCGCCCAGTTCGCGCAGCGCTGCCGTCTTGGCGTCTTCGCCTTCGTCGATCCCGCCCTGTGGCATCTGCCAGGCTTCCACGACATTATCGAGGCGCTGACCGACGAAGACCTTGCCCGCCATGTTGACCAGCATGATCCCGACGCACGGCCGGTAATTCAGTTCTGCATTATCTGGCATCGACGCCATGTCTTCCCCTGCATCGCTGCAGCCATGGCCGGTTGACGACCCATGGCTAGTGTAATGGGTTCCAGAATAGGCGGCGGCGATGCGCGCGTCCATTGGCCGAATCGACATTCATCGGATTTGCAGCTCATCTCCCGGAAGGGCGCGGAAAATTCATTTGGAACCGGGGGGCTAGGCAGGCATTGGGCGGTCATGCCATCCCCCACCATAATCTGGTTCCGCCAGGATCTGCGCCTATCGGACCAGGCGGCGCTCGCCGCCGCCGCGCAGGCCGGCCCGGTCATTCCGCTCTATATCCTTGATGATGAAAGCCCGCGCCAATGGGCGATGGGCGGCGCTTCGCGCTGGTGGCTGCATCACAGTCTTGCCAGCCTGGACGAGCGACTGAGGGGCAAGGGATCGCGATTGATCCTGCGGCGCGGACGCTGCGCCGATGTGCTGGCGCAGGTGGCTCAGGAAAGCGGCGCGCAGGTCGTGCATGCGATCCGCCATCATGAACCCTGGTGGCGCAATGCCGAAAAGGCGGTGGCAAGGCAGATCGACCTGCGACTTCATGACGGCGGACTGCTATTGCCAGTGGAGGCGGTGCGGACGGGTGGCGGGACGCCCTATCGCATCTACACGCCCTTTTCCCGCGCGGTGATGCTGCATATGCCACCCGCGCCACCACAGCCCGCGCCGCAGCGGATCGATGCCCCATCGCATTGGCCGGTCAGCGACAGGCTGGAGGATTGGACGCTGCTGCCGCGCGATCCGGACTGGGCGCGCGGCTTCCCTGCCGACTGGTCGCCGGGCGAAGAGGGGGCAAAGCGCTATCTCGACAGTTTTCTGGGAGAAGTCGGAGACTATGCGGTCGCGCGCGATCTGCCGTCGCAGGAGGGAACGTCCCGCCTTTCCCCGCATCTTCATTTCGGGGAGATTTCGCCGGCCAAGGTCTGGCATCGGGTGGCGCAGGCGCCGGGCGACGCGACCGTCTATCTCAAGGAACTGATCTGGCGCGACTATGCCCATAATCAGGTCTGGGCCTTGCCGACCTATGGATCGGAAAATGCCCAGCCGGCCTTCGACGCCATGCGCTGGCGCGATCTGCGCGAGGCGCGAGTCGACTGGACGGCGTGGAAACGGGGGCAAACGGGTTATCCGATCGTCGATGCCGGCATGCGCCAGCTCTGGCAGACGGGTTGGATGCACAATCGGGTGCGGATGATCGCGGCCAGTTTCCTCATCAAGCATTTGCTGATCGACTGGCGCCATGGCGCGCGCTGGTTCTGGGACACGTTGGTCGACGCGGATTATGCCAATAACAGCGTCAACTGGCAGTGGGTGGCGGGCAGCGGCGTCGATGCCAATCTCTTCACCCGGATCATGGCGCCGCTGACCCAGTCGGACAAATTCGATGCCGCCGACTATATCCGCCAATGGGTGCCGGAACTGGCGCATCTGGACGATCGCGTCATCCATGACCCGGATTTTCATGGGGTTAGGCCATCATCCTATCCCGAAAAGCGGATCGGCCATCGCGAGGGCCGCGAGCGTGCGCTGGCGGCCTATCGCCAGATGAAGGGGTGATTGCAGCGACGCGCGGCATGGGGCAGAAAGAGGCCCGATGAATGCAGTCGACCCCCGTCGCGGCAAGGCCGCATTGTCGATCCGGCGCCCGCCGGCAGACCGGACGCCGGGATGGCGCGCGCGCCTGTTCGCGCCGCTTTTCCATCGCATGCTCGATCGTATCGACCAGGGATTGGAGCAGGGCTCACTGGACGCGATTTTGCCGGACGGCACGCGCCGCCTGCTGGGCGGACGGGCGCCGGGGTTCGACTGCGTCGTGGACCTGGTTGACTGGCGCGCCTTGGTGCGGCTGGCGATGGGTGGCTCGGCGGGCTGGTATCGCGCCTGGGCGGCGGGCGAGTGGCGCAGTGCCGATCCGGTGCCGCTGTTCGCACTGTTCATGGCCAATGCGGTATCGCTGGGGCGCGTCGCGCGACCCCATGGGCCGGCCCGTTGGGCAGGGCGATTGTTGCACTGGGCGCGGCGGAATAATCGTAACGGCTCGCGCCGGAACATCGCCTTCCATTATGATCTGGGCAATGATTTCTACAGCCTATGACTGGACAAGAACATGCATTATTCCAGTGCCTTATTCCTCAATCCTGAGGATCGAATCGAAAGCCTGGAGCGCGCGCAGCAGCGCAAGGTGGACGCCCTGCTGGATCGGCTGGACTTGCGCGACGGGCAGGCGCTGCTGGAAATCGGATGCGGCTGGGGCGGCCTCGCCGAGCAGGCGATGGAGCGCTGCGCCATCCGATATGATGGGCTGACTCTGTCGGTCGAGCAGGCTGATTATGCGCGCGATCGGCTGGGATCGGGCGCGCAGATTCATCTGACCGATTATCGCGACGCGCAGGGGCAATATGAGGCCATCGCCAGCGTGGAAATGGTGGAGGCCGTCGGCCAGCATTATTGGCCCGACTATCTGGATGCGGTCGCGCGCCTGCTGAAGCCCGGCGGCCGCGCCGCGATCCAGTATATTTTGATCGACGACGCGATCTTCGATCATTATGCGCGCGGCGCCGATTTCATCCAGACCTACATCTTCCCCGGCGGCATGCTGATATCCGAAAGTCGTTTTCGGGCCTTGGCGCAGGAACGCGGGCTGGAATGGCGCGACGTGCGCCGCTTTGGCGGCCATTATGCCGAAACGCTGCGCCGCTGGCGCGAGCGGTTCGATCGGGCGATCGACGAAGGACGATTGCCGGCCAGTTTCGACCAGCATTTCGTTGGCTTATGGCGCTATTATCTGATGTATTGCGAAGGCGGTTTCCGGGGCGGCACCATTGATGTCGCCCAGGTCACGCTGGCAAAGCCGGCCGCTTAACTCTCGACGCGCAGGCGGTGGCCGTTCGGGGCATCGCTCAGCACCAGATCATGGATGGCCCTGGCGACCGTTTCCGGTCCCTTGAGCGTTGCGGGGTCTTCGCCGGGGAAAGCGCGGGCGCGCATTGCGGTGCGGGTGGCGCCGGGATCGACGATATGGGTGCGAATGGCGGAGATGTTCTTCATCTCCTCGCCATAGGCGCCGACCAGCGTTTCGAGTGCGGCCTTGGACGCGCCATAGGCGCCCCAATAGGCGCGCGGGGTGGCGCCGACCGAGGATGTCAGGGCAATTACCCGCGCGTCGGCGCTCGCCCGCAGCATCGGATCGAAAGCGGCGATCAGCGCCTGGGGGGCGGCAATGTTGAGCATCAGCAGCCGGGCAAATTCCTTGGCATCGATTGCGGGAACCGATGCCAGCGACCCGAGCGTCGCCGCGTTGAGGACGAGTATGTCGAGTGCCTTCCAACGGCCAGAAATGGCCTGGGCCAGGCGGCCGATGCTTTCGCCGTCGATCAGATCGAGCGGCGCGATGGTGGCGCTGCCGCCGGCCTGATGAATGCGATCTTCCACCTCTTCCAGTCCGCCGCTGGTGCGCGCGGTCAGGATCACATGGGCGCCGGCTGCGGCCAGCGCTTCCGCCGTCGCGGCGCCGATGCCCCGGCTGGCGCCGGTGACGAGCGCAAGTTTTCCGAACAGCGGCAAGGTATCAGACATCGGCTCTCCGTTCGCCCCGACCGATGCCGGGTGTCGTCGTGGGAAAAGGAAAGGGCGGGGTCGTGCGACCCCGCCCGGTCGGGCCTTGCCCGTGGATCAGGAGACCCGTTCTGCCAGCAGTTCGAACTGGTTTTCGACCACGGCTTCATCCTGGTCGGTGAGCTTGGTCGGATAGTCGCCAGTGAAACAGGCGTCGCAATATTGCGGACGGATGTCGGCGCGCTTCGCCTCACCCAGCGCCTTGTACAGGCCGTCGATCGAGATGAAGGCCAGGCTGTCGGCGTGGATGAAGTCCTGCATGCCGCCAATGTCCAGCTTGTGCGCCAGCAGCTTGGTGCGCTCGGGCGTATCAACGCCATAGAAGCAGCTATGCTTGGTCGGCGGCGATGCGATGCGCATATGCACTTCGGCCGCGCCCGCTTCGCGCATCATCTGCACGATCTTCAGCGAAGTGGTGCCGCGCACGATCGAGTCGTCGATCAGCACGATGCGCTTGCCCTGGATCAGGGCGCGGTTGGCATTATGCTTCAGCTTGACGCCCAGATGGCGGACCTTGTCGCCCGGCTGGATGAAAGTGCGGCCGATATAATGCGACCGGATGATGCCCAGTTCGAACGGGATGCCCGATTCCTGCGCATAGCCGATGGCGGCCGGCACGCCGCTGTCGGGCACCGGGATGACATAGTCGGCCTCGACCGGATTTTCGATCGCCAGCTGCGCGCCGATCGCCTTGCGGACCGAATAGACGCTGGAATTGTCGATGATGGAATCGGGGCGGCTGAAATAGACATGCTCGAAGATGCAGGGGCGCGGATGCACTTCGCCGAACGGGCGGATCGAGCGCATTTCGCCATCCTTGGTGACGATGACGAGTTCGCCCGGATCGATCGAGCGGACATAGTCGGCGCCGACCACGTCGAGCGCGACGGTTTCCGAAGCGAAGATGGTCGAATCACCCAGCTTGCCCATCACCAGCGGGCGGATGCCCAGCGGATCGCGGCAGGCGATCATGCCCTCGGGGGTCATGACGATCAGCGAATAAGCGCCTTCGATCTGCTTGAGCGCGTCGATGAACTTGTCGAGCAGGGTGCGATAATTGGACGTCGCGACCAGATGGATGATGACTTCGGTGTCCGAGGTCGACTGGAAGATGGAGCCGCGGCGGATCAGTTCGCGGCGGACCTTCATCGCATTGGAGATATTGCCGTTATGGGCAACCGCGAAACCGCCGGAATTGAGTTCGGCATAGAGCGGCTGGACGTTGCGCAGCGAGGTTTCGCCGGTAGTCGAGTAACGGACATGGCCGCAGGCCGTGTCGCCGGGAAGGCCCCGAATCACCTCGTCGCGGTCGAAATTGCCGGCGACATGCCCCATGGCGCGATGGGTATGGAAATCATGCCCGTCCCAGCTGGTGATGCCTGCCGCTTCCTGGCCGCGATGCTGCAGGGCGTGAAGGCCGAGCGCTACCATCGCGGACGCGGTTTCTGCGCCAGATACGCCAAAAATGCCGCATTCTTCGCGCAACTTGTCGTCGTCGAAAGGATTCGTCGTAATCATGGGTGTGAGCGGGTCCATTGCCGTTCCTGACCACCCCTCTGGGGCGACCTTTCGCGCGCATATAATCCTTCCCGGTCGATTTGTCGCCTGCCTGTAACAAAAAAGCGTGGCCAATCGTGGCAACGCTGCGTTTTGCCGGCTTTTCCATGGGCTAAACGGCCACTGGCGTTGGCGTTCGGGTGTCGCTAAGAAACCTGTACTCATGCACCGTTTTGCCAATCCCGCCCGCTTCCTGAAGATCGCCCGTCCGATGACGGGCTGGCTGTTCTGGCCCGGCCTCGTGCTGCTGCTGGCCGGCTGCGCTTCGGGTCTGTTCCTGACGCCGGCGGATTATCTGCAGGGCGATACGGTGCGCATACTCTATATACATGTGCCGGCCGCGTGGCTCGGCATGGCGGGCTGGACCGGCATCGCCGTGTCCGGGCTGATGCAACTGGTCTGGCGCCATCCGCTGGCTTCCGTAGCCGGCCGCGCGATCGCGGCGCCGGGCGCGCTGTTCACCGCCATCTGCCTGATGACCGGTTCGATCTGGGGGCGGCCGACCTGGGGCACCTGGTGGGAATGGGACGGGCGCATGACGTCCATGCTGGTCCTGCTCTTTCTCTATCTGGGCTATATCGCCCTGGCCAACGCATCGGCGCGGCAGGGGCAGGGCGGGGTCAGCCCGGTGACCGCGATCTTCGGCCTGGTCGGCGCGATCAACATTCCGATCATCAACCGTTCGGTGGTCTGGTGGAACAGCCTGCACCAGGGCCCCAGCATCACGATGCGGGGATCGAGCATCGACGGATCGTTGCTCTGGCCGCTCGGCCTGACGCTGTTCGGCTTCACCTTGTTGTTCGCGGCGATCGTGCTGATGCGGATGCGGGCAATATTGGCACAAAATAAGGTCGAGGCGCGAATGCAGCGCCTGACGAGAGGGTAGAGATGAACCAATGGGCTTTCGTGATCGCCGCCTATGCCGTGACGGCGGTGGGCACGGCGATCGTCACCATCGCCAGCTGGCGCGCGATGCGGGCGGCGGAACGTCAGGCCGAACGACTGTCTGACCGGACATGAAGGCCAAGCATCAACGGCTGATCCTGGCGCTCGCAGCGCTGGTGGCGATCATCGGCGCCGGGCTGCTCGCCGTATCGGCGCTGAAGGACGAGGCGGCCTATTTCTACGCGCCCAACGACGTGAAGACCAAGGGTGTGGAGCCCGACAAGGCGATCCGTCTGGGCGGCATGGTGGTGAAGGGCAGTCTCAAGCGTGCGGCCGATGGCGTGACGATCAATTTCGACGTGACCGACGGCAAGGCGACCGTGCCGGCGACCTTCAGCGGCATCGCGCCCGATCTGTTCAAGGAAGGCAGCGGCGTGGTCGCGGAGGGCGCTTTCGACCGGCAGGGGCGGTTCGTCGCGACCAATTTGCTGGCCAAGCATGACGAGCGCTACATGCCGCGCGAACTGGACGGCATGACCTATAATGAAACCACGCATGAGATGAAGGCCGCGCCATGATCGCCGAAGCCGGTCTCGCCGCCCTGTGGTTTGCCGCGGTCCTCGCGCTGCTCCAGCTGTTTCTGGTCGGCATGGGGCTGGCTGGTGGCAAGAGCGAGGTGCTGGGCGCCGTCCGTCCTGTCGCTGTTGTGCAGGGCGTGCTGACGGCAGCCGCCTTTGTCGCGCTGATCAGCCTGTTCCTGCGGTCCGACATGTCGGTGCTGCTGGTGGCGACCAACAGCCATTCGGCCAAGCCCTGGCTCTACAAGTTCGCGGGAACCTGGGGCAATCATGAAGGGTCGATGCTGCTCTGGGTCACGGTGATGGGCGTCGCCGGCGCGGCCGTGGCGCTGTTCGAGCGGGCGTTGAAGCGTGATGCGCATATGGCGACGCTGGGGGCGCAGGCGGCAATCAGCCTCGGATTCTACGCTTTTCTGCTCTTCTCCTCCAATCCCTTCGCCCGCATTTCCCCGGCACCGGCGGACGGGCAGGGGCTCAACCCGCTGCTGCAGGATCCCGGCCTCGCCTTCCATCCGCCGACGCTCTATCTCGGCTATGTCGGTCTGTCGGTCGCCTTCTCCTTCGCGGTCGGGGCCTTGCTGACGCGGCAGGTGGATGCGGCGTTCGCCCGCGCCATGCGCCCCTGGGTGCTGGCCGCCTGGGTCATGCTGACACTCGGCATCACCGCGGGCAGCTATTGGGCCTATTATGAGCTGGGCTGGGGTGGCTGGTGGTTCTGGGATCCAGTCGAAAATGCATCGCTGATGCCCTGGCTGGCGGCGACTGCGCTGCTGCACAGCGTGACCGTGCTGGCGACCCGCGACGCGCTGCGCGCCTGGACGGTGATGCTGGCCGTCGTCGCCTTCTCCATGTCGATGGTCGGCACTTTCCTGGTCCGGTCGGGCATATTGACCAGCGTTCATGCCTTCGCCGTCGATCCGGAGCGGGGCAGTTTCATCCTGGCCTTGCTGGCGCTTTATATTGGCGGCGCTTTGGCTCTGTTCGGCTGGCGGATCGGCACGGTGCGCGAGGGCGCGCCGTTCGAACTGGTCAGCCGCGAAACCTTCCTGGTGGTCAACAACCTGTTGCTTTCGGTGATCCTCGGGCTGGTGCTGATCGGCACGCTTTACCCGCTGATGACCGAAGCATTCGGACACAAGGTGTCGGTTGGCGCGCCCTATTTCGATCGCATTGCCGGACCAATCGCGCTCATCCTGCTGATCGTCATGGCGGCAGGGCCGCTCACCCGCTGGCGCCGGGATAAGGCGCGCGCCGTGGCCGGGCGCATGCTCATTCCGGCGGCGGTCGCACTGGCGGCCGTGGTGCTGGTCGGTGCGCTCGCCTGGGGCCGGATCGGGCTGTTGCCCTATTGCGGGCTGGTGGTGGCGCTGGCCGTCGGCGTGGGATCGCTGGCGCCGCTGTGGAAGCGCAATCTGCGCCGCACGCCGCTCTTCACCTATGGCATGGTGATCGCCCATCTGGGCTGTGCCGTCAGCCTGGCGGGCATGGCCTGCGATTCGGCGTTCACGGTCGAGAAGCTGGTGGCAGTCCGGCCGGGCGACAGCATCGAGACGGCCGGCTGGACGCTGCGCTTCCAGCGTATCCTGCCGCTTGCTGGCGACAATTGGACGGCGTTGCAGGCGGACGTCATTGCGGAGCGCAGCGGCCGCGCGGTCGTGATCCATCCGCAGTCACGCTTCTTCGCCTCGCCGCCGACGACCACGACCGAGGCGGCCCTGCTGACCCGGTGGAATGGCCAGCTCTATGTCGTGCTGGGGCAGGAAGCCGATGCCGGCCGCTGGCAGATGCGGATCTGGTGGAAGCCGTTCGTGACGCTGATCTGGCTGGGCGGCATCATGATCGCGCTGGGCGGCCTGCTGGCGCTGGTCGGGCGAGAGCGGCGCGGCTGGCTGATGAAATGGCGGGCGCGGAAGGCAATGGCATGAGGAAGCTGCTGATCTGGCTACCGCTTGTCCTGTTCCTCGGCTTCTTCGCGCTGTTCGCCACCGGCCTGTTCAAGCCGGATGACCGTGTCATCACCTCCAAGCTGATCGGCCAGGCTTTGCCGGCCTTCACCCTGCCGGCTGCTGCCAGCGATCGGCCGGCGCTTGCCAGCACACAATTGGCGGATGGCAAGCCGCGCCTGCTCAACATCTTTGCCAGCTGGTGCATTCCCTGCGCGGCGGAGGCGCCGCAACTGATGGCGCTCAAGCAGGCTGGGGTAGCGATAGACGCGATCGCGATCCGCGATGCTTGGCCCGATGTCGACGCCTTCCTGGCGCGCAACGGCAATCCCTATAGCCGGATCGGCCTGGATGCGCGCAGTGGCGTGCAGATCGCACTGGGCTCGTCAGGCGTGCCGGAAACCTTCGTGATCGATGGCAAGGGCAGGATCGCCTATCAGCATATTGGTGACATCCGCGCCGATGACGTGCCGATGCTGCTGCAACGGCTGAAGGACGCGCAATGATGAGGGGGCTGCTTTCTCTTCTCCTGCTGATGCTGGCGGCGCCGGTTCAGGCGCAGACCGCCCTGCCGCCGGCGCCCTATGCCGACCGGCAGCTTGATGACCCGGCGCTGGAGCGCAAGGCGAAGGCGCTGATGGAAACCATCCGCTGCCTCACCTGCCAGAGCCAGTCGATCGCCGATTCGAACGCCAGCATGGCCGGCGACATGCGCTCCGAGATACGCGAGCGGATCAGGGCGGGAGAGGAGCCTGAGCATATCAGGCGCTGGCTGATCGAGCGCTATGGCGATTGGGTCAGCTATGAGCCGACGGCCGCGCCGATCCTCTGGCCGCTCTGGGCGGCGCCGATCATCCTGCTGTCATTGGGGCTGTTGTTGATGCGCGGACGGATCAAGCGGAGGCCGCGGGCATGACGGGCTGGATCATCGCTTTCGGCATCGCCATCCTCGCCATGGCGGCGCTCTGCTTCATCGGGCGCATCCCGCGCGTGACGCGGGAGATCGTTGCAGCGGCTTTGCTGGTCGGCCTCGCGGGCTATGCCTGGCAGGGGCATCCCGGCCTTGCCGGCGCGCCGCGACAGGTCGCAGCCGAGAAGGAAGCGCAGTTCGACGAGAAGCTGGCGGAGCGACGCCGCAGCCTGGCGGAGCGCTATGGCCCGGCCGGCCAATGGCTGATCATGTCGGATTCCTACGGGCGGCGCGGCCTGACCAAGGAGGCGGCCAATGTCCTGCTCTCCGGCCTCAAGCAGACGCCGGACGACGCCAATTTGTGGCTCGGCATGGGCAATGCGCTGGTCGCGCATGCCGATGGTGTGGTCGCGCCGGCGGCGGACTATGCCTATCGCCAGGCGCTGCGGCTTGACCCGGAAGGGCCGGCGCCGCGCTATTTCTATGGCCTCGCCCTCGCCCAGGCCGGGCAGTTGGACGCCGCGCGCAAACAATGGTTGCCGCTGGCGCAAACGGCGCCTGAAGGCAGCAAGATCAAGGCGGAACTGCAGGCCAATATCGCGCGTATCGATGCCATGCTGGCGATGGATGCGGCTTCGCGATGATCCGCATCGGGGCGATCATTGCGTGAACCCTGTGCCCATGGTAGGGGCCGGCGGTTTGCTGGGCTCCGTCCTTGGAATGAGAATTGCCCTGGCAAGGGTTGCGACATGATATTGATGATCGAGCATTTCCTTCATGGCTGATGACAGCGCGGTCGCCGTCCCCGAAGACGGCGAGCAGGAAGGGCATGGTCATGCCCGCCAGAAAGCCACGGCCAAGCTGGTCGTCGGCGCGATCGGTATCGTCTTCGGCGATATCGGCACCAGCCCGCTCTACGCCTTCCGCGAAACTTTTGCGGGGCACCATCATCTCGATCTTGATCCCGACCATATATTGGGCGTCATCAGCCTGATGTTCTGGTCGATGATGCTGGTTGTGACGCTTAAATATGTCAGCATCATCATGCGCGCCGACAATAAGGGCGAGGGCGGTAGCCTGGCGCTGCTGGCGCTGATCAACGGCCAGACCAAGACGCAGCGCTGGTCGCGCGGGATCGTGCTGCTGGGCGTATTTGCGACGTCGCTCTTCTACGGCGATTCGATGATCACGCCGGCGGTCTCCGTGCTGTCGGCGGTGGAAGGTCTGGCGGTCTATAACGCCAATCTGGCGCCGGCGATTCTGCCCGTCGCGGTGCTGATCCTGCTCGGCCTGTTCTGGATCCAGGGGCTGGGGACCAACAAGGTTGCGACCCTGTTCGGGCCGATCATGCTGATCTATTTCGTGACGATCGCATCGCTCGGCGTGCTCAGCATCGTCAAGACGCCGGGCATTCTCTACGCCTTCAATCCCTATTGGGCGGTGATGTTCTTTGCCACCGATCCGCTGCCCGCCTTCCTGGCGCTGGGCTCGGTCGTGCTGGCGGTGACGGGCGCCGAAGCGCTCTATGCCGATATGGGCCATTTCGGCCGCAGCCCGATCCGCGTGTCCTGGCTGATCTTCGTGCTGCCGGCATTGATGCTCAACTATATGGGGCAGGGCGCACTGCTCTTCCGTGAGGGCGCCGCGGCGCTGCACAGTCCCTTCTACAATCTCGCGCCGCAATGGATGCAGTTGCCGCTGATCGGCCTTGCCACGCTGGCGGCGATCATCGCGTCGCAGGCGGTCATATCCGGCGCTTTCTCGGTCACGCAGCAGGCGATCCAGCTCGGCTTCATGCCGCGTCTGCGGATCGAGCATACCAGCGCCTCGACGGCCGGCCAGATCTACATTCCCCTGATCAACTGGGGGTTGATGGTCATGGTCATCCTGCTGGTGCTGGTCTTCAAGACCTCGTCCAACCTGACCGCGGCTTATGGCATTGCCGTCACCGGTGCGATGTTCATCGACAATGTGCTGCTGACCGTGGTGCTCTATCGGCTGTGGCACTGGAAATGGTATTATGCCGCGCCGCTGCTTGCCGTCTTCTACCTGGTCGATGGCGCCTATCTGGCGGCCAATCTGACCAAGGTGCCCGACGGCGGCTGGTTCCCGCTGCTGATCGGCTTCGTCGTCTTCACCTTGCTGACCACCTGGTCTCGTGGGCGCCGGCTGGTGCAGGAACGGCTGCGCGAGGCAGCAATGCCGATCCCAGTATTCGTGGCTTCGGCCGCCAACAGCGCCGTGCGCGTGCCGGGGACCGCTGTTTTCATGACTTCGACGCCCGATGGCGTGCCGCATGCGCTGCTGCATAATCTCAAGCACAACAAGGTGCTGCACGAGCGGGTGATCCTGTTGACGGTCAAGATCAAGGATGTGCCCGTGGTCGAGGATGACGGCCGGTGCAAGCTGGAGGATCTGGGCCGCGGCTTCTTCCGTCTGGTGCTGCAATATGGCTTCATGCAGGAGCCGGATGTTCCGGCCGCGCTCAAGAATGTTACCGGCTGCGGCCAGGCGTTCAAGATGATGGACACCAGCTTCTTCCTGGCGCGCCAGACACTGCTGCCTTCGGCCAATCCCGGCATGCCGCTGTGGCGGGAAAAGATCTTTGCCTGGATGCTCCGCAACGCGGAAAGCGCGATGGAGTTCTTCCGCCTGCCGACCAATCGCGTGGTCGAACTGGGGAGCCAGGTCGAGATTTAGGGGCGCTTAGAAGAGCTGCATCTGGGCACCCTCGGGCGGCCGGAACAGATCGGTGCGGACGCTGATTCGCGCCTGGCCCAGATTGGCCTTGCGCCGGGCCTTGGTGAAGCGGGCGCGGGTCAGGTCGGCCCAGACGCCCTGGCCGCGCATCCGGCTGCCGAAATCGGGATCATTGTCGCGCCCGCCGCGAATGTCCCGGATCATCGCCATCACCTTGGCGGCGCGATCGGGATAATGGGTTTCCAGCCAGGCGCGGAACAACGGTGCGACCTCATGCGGCAGGCGGACCAGGATGTAGTTGACGTCCTGCGCGCCGGCCATGGCAAGCCGCGCCACCACCTGTTCGATCTCATGATCGTTGATCGCCGGGATGATCGGCGACATGTTGGCCGATACCGGCACGCCGGCTTCGGCCAGGCGAGCGATCGCGGCAATCCGCCGTTCGGGATGGGGCGCGCGCGGCTCCAGCGTGCGCGCGACCTTGGGATCGAGCGAGGTGACCGAAATCATCACCGCCACCAGATTGTCGCGTGCCAGATCGGCAAGCAGGTCGACGTCGCGCAGGATGCGGTCGGACTTGGTGGTGATGAAGACCGGGTGGCGGCATTCCACCATCACCTCCAGCAATTGGCGGGTGATCTCCCAATCCTTCTCGATCGGCTGATAGGGATCGGTATTCGTGCCCATGGCGATCGGTGAGACGCTGTAGCTCCGGTGTGACAATTCCTTGCGCAGCAATGTCGCTGCATCCGGCTTGGCGAACAGGCGCGTCTCGAAGTCGAGCCCCGGCGACAGATCATGATAGGCGTGGGTCGGGCGGGCAAAGCAATAGATGCAGCCATGCTCGCAGCCGGCATAGGCGTTGATCGACTGGGAGAAGGCGATGTCGGGCGACGCGTTGCGCGAGATGATCGTGCGCGGCGTAATCAGCGAAACGCTGGTGCGCAGTTTCTGGGCCGGTCCGTCGATCGCTTCCACGGCGTCGAGCCAGTCGCCGTCCGCCTCGCGCGCGGCCAGGTTGAACCGGCCGCTGGTCTGGTTGTGCGTTGCGCCGCGTCCGGGGATGTTTGCCATCTGGGAATAAGAACATATCATGAACTTATTGACAAGGTCGCTTCCGACGCGTCATGGCTGCCCCCTTGAAAGCAGGGGGAAATATCATGCGTGCCTGGTGGCTTGTTCCGGCTCTGATAATGATGGCAGGCGCGGCCGATGCCGAGGCGCCGACGACGGATTGTGCCGCAAATATGGTCTGCGCCAGCCGACCCCAGTCGGTGGTCGATGCGTTGCAGGCGGCGGGCTACAAGGCGGCGCTGACGAAGAGCAAGTCGACCGGCAATCCGATGATCGAGAGCGCTGCCTCCGGCTATAATTTCACCATCTATTTCTATGGCTGCGAAGAGATGAAGGACTGCAACTCGTTGCAGTTCGGTATCAATTTCGCGGACGATGGCGGCAACACGGTCGAGCTGGCGAACAAGTGGAACCAGTCCAAGCGCTTCATCCAGATGTCGCTGGCCGACGACAAGACGCTGGACGTGTCCTATGACGTCAGCACGATCGGCGGTCTCAATCAGGAGAATTTCGCCGACGTGGTCGACTGGTGGTCGGTAATGCTCGGCGAACTCAGCAAATTCTTCAAGGAGAACCCGGCGCCCACGCTCAAGAAGTGAGGGCGTTTAGCGCTCGGTGAGGCGCGGCATCAGCTCGACGAAATTGCAGGGGCGGAACCGGCTGTCGAGCTGGCTGGCGAGAATGCCGTCCCAGGCATCCCGCACGGCGCCAGTCGAACCGGGCAGCGCGAAGATATAGGTGCCGCGCGCGACGCAGGCGGTGGCGCGCGATTGGATGGTCGAGGTGCCGATCGACTGATAGCTGAGCCACCGGAACAGCTCGCCGAAACCGGGAATTTCCTTGTCCTGCACCTGAGCCAGTGCCTCGGGCGTGACGTCCCGGCCGGTGACGCCGGTGCCACCGGTGGTCAGGATCACATCGACCTGCGGATCGTCGATCCAGGCGTGAAGGCGCGCGACGATGGCGCTGCGATCATCGGTGACGATCAGCCGGTCGGCCAGGATATGGCCCGCGCCGGTCAGGCGCTCGACCAGCGTGTCGCCGGACCGGTCATCGGCCAGGGTGCGGGTGTCGGAAACGGTTAGTACGGCGATCCGGACGGGCAGGAAGGTCCGGCCCTCGTCGATCGGCATCAGTCCGATCCGCCGGCAATCATCGCCCGGCCATCGGCCTTGCTGAGACGCACCAGCTTGACGCCCTTGGCATTGGGGAAGGTTGGCCACATGCCCTGCGCCATGCCGGTCAGGCAATCCGCCTCGCCCTTCGCCTGGATCTGGTACATCCAGTAGTTGCGCATGACGATGTTCACATAAGCGCGGGTTTCATAATAGGGCAGGGATTCGATGAAGAGCAGCGGATCGCCCTTGTCCTTCACCTCACTGTTCCAGCGTTCGACCGGCAGCGGGCCGGCATTATAGGCGGCCATCACCTTGGGCAGCAGGCCGCCGGTCGCGCTCATGTCGCGGAGCGATTCCAGATAGCGCTGGCCATATTCCATGTTGGTGGACGGCACGAACAATTGCGATGCGTTGGACAGGCCGACATCGCCGGCGGTGCCGGGGCGCACCTGCATCAGGCCGCGGGCGCCGGCGCTGGAGACGACGTCCGAACGGAAGCCGGATTCCTGCAGCGTATGGGCGTAGATCAGCGACGGATCGACACGCCAGCCGCCGTCCGGCCGCCAGGCCGGCGCCGGGAAGCGGGCAAAGCTGTCGGGCTGCTTGCCGGCCGGGCCATTATGGGCGAGCCAGAGCTGGGTTGCGGGCAGGTTGAGCGCGCTGGCCAGGCGGAGCAACGCATCATATTGGGCGGTGCCGCCCAGCTTCGCCTGATAGCGCAAAATCTCGTCGGCGCGGCCATTTTCGCCAATATCGGCCAGTGCGATCGCGCTGCGGACATTGGGGCTGTCCTTGAGCTGGCGCCAGTCATTGTCGCTGAAACGCGCGTTCATGGTCGCGCCGCCCAGCGGCATGCCCAGGCTCTCGCGGGCGAGCAGGCCATAGAAGGTCTCGTCGGATCGCGCCGCGAGCTTCAGCATATTTTCGACCTTCTCGGCCTCGCCGCAGACCATATAGGCGCGCGATGCCCAATAGGCGCCGGCCGCGCGCATGTCGGCGTCGCCCGCCAGCGCGGCGACATTGGCGAAGGCCGGGGCGGCAGCGCGGCAATCATTCTGGCGCCAGGCGGCCAGGCCCGTCGTCCAGTGGGCCTGCACGGTCCAGTCGCCACCGGTACGGGTTTCGAGCGCGCGCGCCGCCAGACGGCGCGCGTTGAGATCGTCGCTTTCAATATAATAGGCCCAGGCAACACGCTGGCGCACCTCGGTCAGGCCTTCGGGCGTCAGCCCGGCTTCGCCAGCGGTGAGAAGTCCTTCTGCGCCGGCCGGATCGTCATTCTTGATGAAGGTCAGGATCTGGGCCGACAGGCTCTGGGCCAGAACGTCCGTCTTGCTGCCGCTGACATATTGGCGGCGGGGCGCGGAGCCGAGCCATACCAGCTTCTGCACCTGCGGCAGATCGGGCAGGATGGTCGCGCCGCGCTTCTGCGCCAGGCGGGAAAGCTGGTCGGCCTTGGGCAGCCAGGCTGCCTTGTTGACGAGGTCGAGCAGGTCGAACAGCTCGACACGCGGCGACCCCTTGGCAAGATAGAGTTCCGACAAGGCGAGCGGACGGACCGCGTCCTGCGGGTCGAGTGCCAGGATCATCGCCTTGGCATCCGACCATTTCTGGTCGCGCAGGGCAACGAAGATGGCATTGTAACGCGCCTTGTCGCCATCTGACAGCTGGAGCGGGGTGCCGGCGGCGGAACTGGTCGGCAGGACGGGGAGGGTTTCGGCCGCCTTGGCACTGGCCGGGATCGCCAGCGCCGCGCTCATGCTGAGCAGGGCAAGGCTGGAAATGCGGGTTGCAACGCGAATCACGGGCGGTCTTCCTCAATCAGGCTTTGCAGGGCGCGCCAGCATTCCGCCTTGGCCGCGGGCTGGCTGAGCAGCAGGCGCGGATGGAATGTGGCAATGGCGGGCACAGTGCCGCCATCATGGTTAAAGGGGCGTAAACCGGCGGGCCGGTCGGCGCCATCGGTCGGAAGCAGCGCACGGGCCGTCCGATCGCCCAGCAGGAGCAGGCGGCGCGGCGCAGCGAGATGGACATGGAGCCTGATGCGATCGGCGACATGAGCCAGATCGCTTGCCTCCACCATGCCGCCGGCGGGGCGGACGGTGAACAGTGAGGCCAGGCAGATATCGTCACGGCGCAGGCCGATGGCTCGCATCATGGCGTCGAACAGAGTGCCGGCGCGATCGGCGAACAAATGGCCCGCGCCGGCATCTGCCATGTCGGGCATGTCGGTGATGACCATCAGCGGCGCTTCGGTTGGGCCGGTCGGCAGGATCGGGGTGCCGGGCCATTTGCGTTCGGGCTGGGCCGAATCACTGGCAAGCCATTCGAGATAGGCGTCGAGCGTCTTGGGTTTTTCAGGGGGTGGCGGGGCGAAGGCCTTCGCGGCCTGCTCGGCCAGCTGCGCGCGCGTCGGTTGCGGCCGCAACCAGTTGATTGGTGCTTCCGCTACGGCGCCGTCCACCCCCGCCAGCGACCACCACGCCAGATAGGCGTCAGGCGCTGCGGCTCCAAAGTCCCGCTCTAATCCCCGCATCACGATGCCCTTGGGCCAGAGGTTGACGCGAGGGTCAAGAATCTTCATCGCGTGGAATGTCAAAACGTTGGAGTAATAAGGCGACCGGATGGCCGGACATGTGCTGGCGGGCGCCTTTATGGAGGGATTATGAGCGAACGGGATTCGATGCCCTATGACATCGTCATCGTCGGTGGGGGACCGGCTGGCCTGTCTGCAGCGATCCGGCTGAAGCAATTGGCCAATGCCGCCGGTCAGGAGCTGGCCGTCTGCGTGCTGGAAAAGGGGTCGGAAATCGGCGCCCATATCCTGTCGGGCGCGGTGGTCGATCCCAAGGCGCTGGATGAACTGATCCCCGACTGGAAGGAACAGGGCTGCCCGATGGCCGATGTTCCGGTCACCGACAATCAGCATTGGGTCTTGTCCAAGGCGGGCAAGATGGCGATGCCGCACATCATGACGCCGGGCTGGATGCGCAATAAGGGCACCTATACCGGATCGCTGGGCAATCTGTGCCGCTGGCTGGCCGAGCAGGGCGAGGGGCTGGGCGTCGAAATCTTCCCCGGCTTCGCCGCCGCCGAAATCCTCTACAATGAGGATGGCAGCGTGAAGGGCGTCGCGACCGGCGACATGGGCATTGCCCGTGATGGCGAGCGCAAGGCGGACTATCAGCCAGGCCTGGAACTGCACGCCAAATATACTTTCTTTGCGGAGGGCGCACGCGGCCACCTGACCAAGATCCTCAAGCGCCAGTTCGACCTGGAGGCCGATTGCGAGCCGCAGGTCTATGGTCTGGGGATGAAGGAATTGTGGGACATCGATCCCGCCAAGCATCAGCCGGGCCTTGTCATCCATACGCAGGGATGGCCGCTAACTGACGCATATGGCGGCGGTTTTCTATACCATCAGGCCAATGGCCAGGTTGCGCTCGGCTTCGTCGTGGGCCTGGGCTATCGCAACCCGCATCTCTATCCGTTCGAGGAATTCCAGCGCTGGAAGCAGCATCCGGAAATCCGCAAGTTCCTGGAGGGCGGCCGCCGGGTTTCCTATGGCGCGCGCGCGATCAACGAGGGCGGCTGGCAGTCGATCCCCAAGCTGGTCTTCCCTGGTGGCGCGCTGATCGGTTGCTCGGCGGGTTTCGTCAATGTGCCGCGCATCAAGGGCAGCCATACCGCCATGAAGTCGGGCATGCTGGCCGCCGAGGCCGCGTTCGAGGCGATCCAGGGCGAGCGTGCGCGCGACGTGCTGCACGATTATGAGGATCGTCTGCGTTCCAGCTGGATCGCGGATGAACTGAAGCTGGTCAAGAATGCCGAGCCGCTGCTGGCCAAGTTCGGCAACAGCATCGGCACGCTGCTGGCGGGCATCGACATGTGGATGCGCACGCTCAAGATCGGCCTGCCCTTCACCATGAAGCACAAGCCCGATTGCGAGAAATTGTGGCGCAAGGACCAGTGCGAGAAGATCGCCTATCCCAAGCCCGATGGCGTGATCAGTTTCGATCGTCTGTCCTCTGTGTTCCTGTCGAACACCAATCATGAGGAGGACCAGCCGGTCCATCTGCAGCTCAAGGATCCGTCGGTCCCGATTTCCTACAATCTGCCCCTTTATGACGAGCCGGCTCAGCGTTATTGTCCTGCCGGTGTCTATGAAGTGGTCGGTCTGGATGAAGGGGAGCCTCGCTTCCAGATCAACGCGCAGAATTGCGTCCACTGCAAGACATGCGACATCAAGGACCCGACCCAGAATATCAACTGGGTCGTGCCCGAGGGCGGTGGAGGACCGAATTATCCGAACATGTAGGGGCCTGATTCCAGGACTGTTGCTGATGCTGCCGGCCGCGGCCGGCGCATCGGTTGATCCCGATATGGCCTTGCATGCCTATGCCCGTGCGCGCCTCGCCGATGGTGAAGGCGCGCTGGGCGTTGCGGTCGACAGCTATCGTGTGGCCCTCGCCGGCGATCCGACCAGCCTCGCCATTGCCCGCCGTTCCTATGTGCAGGCATTGGAAAGCGGCGACATGCCGCTGGCGCTGCAATCGGCCGCGTTGCTGGATGAGGGCGGCATGCTGCCGCGCGACGGCACCTTGCTGCGGATTTGCGACGCATTGGGGCGCAAGGATTGGGCGGCGGCGCAGGCCTTCACCGACCGACTGGTGGAGGAGGGCAATTTTTCCTTCCTCGCCCCGATCGTGCAGAGCTGGATATCGCTGGGCCAGCGCCGCTATGTGGCGCCCGTCATCGACGGCAAGGACAAGTTCGGGGCGCTGGGCGCCCGCTATCTCGACGAGCATCTGGCGTTGCAGGCCATGGCGCGGGGCGACAAGGAAGAGGCGATTGGTGCGATGCGCCGTGCCTTGGCCTTGCGCGTGACGGATGACGAAGCGCTGCGCCTGACCTTCGCCGCACAACTGGCCGGGCGCCGGGCGAAGGCGGATGCCCTGGCTCTGCTGCCCGCCGATGAAGCGAGTTTCGCCAAGGCCCGCGCGGACGTTGCCCGCGGCAAGGTGCCGGGAGCGATCGCCGCGCCCTTCACGCCCAGGCAGGGCTTTTCCCAATTGCTGGCCCGTCTGGCGGTCGACATCGCGTCCGACGAAACGGGCACGGCGCTGGGCATTCGCCTGGCGCGGATCGCGACCTTTGCGGATCCGGCCGCGGCGGAGCCGCATCTGGTGGCGGCGAAACTGCTGGTGGCGGGCGATCTCGCCAATTATGCGGCGGCGGAAGCGCGCAAGGTGCCGGTGACTGGCTGGTATGGCACGCTCGCCCAGGCGGAGCTGGTCGAGGCACTGGCGGCCTCAGGGGATCGCGATGGCGCGATTGCGCTGGCGCAAAGCCTGGCATCGGCTCCTAACGCTGAGCCGGAACGTCTTATCAGACTTGGACGATTGCTGGCGGACTCTGGCGATTTCGACGGTGCTGCATCCGCTTTCCATCGTGCGCAGGCAGGCTATTCGGCTGACAGCCTGCCTTGGGCGCTGCTGTTGTTTGAAGGCAGCGCGCTGGAGCAGGGCAAGCGGTGGGATGAGGCCCGTGCGGTGCTCGAAAAGGCCGCTGTCATGGCCCCGAATGAACCTGTCATCCTCAATTATCTCGGCTATGCCCAGATCGAACGGCGGCAGAATGTCGATGTGGCGCTCGACCTGCTGAAAAAGGCGAGTGCGCTTAAACCCCAGGATGCCTCGATCACGGACTCGCTTGGCTGGGCCAAGTTCGTGACCGGAGACGTCAAAGGCGCTGTACCGGTGCTGGAACGCGCCGCAGCCGGAGCGCCCGGCGATGCCACGATCAACGAACATCTGGGTGATGCGCTGTGGACCGCTGGTCGTCGCTATGAAGCGCGCTATGCCTGGCGGGCAGCGGCGGTCTTCGCGGAGGGGGATGTCGCCAATCGGCTTGACGCCAAGGCCCGCGAAGGGTTGAAACCCGAATATGCAGCGCCCTGATATTGTATCGAAATCCTGTGAACATATCCGGACAACTAACTGAAATTGCTTACGCAAAAGTCAATTTGGCTTTGCACGTGCGCGAGCGCCGCGCGGATGGCTATCATGCGCTGGAAAGCCTGTTCGTCTTTGCCGAGGATGGAGATATTCTCCATGCCCGGCAGCGCGACGATGGTGTTATTACGCTCGCCGTGGAGGGCCCTTGCGCCGCGGGCCTGAGCGGTGACGATGGCAATCTGGTGATGCGCGCGGCGAGAAGTCTTCAGGCGACCACCGGTATAACGGCCGGCGCCGATATTTGGCTCGACAAGCGGCTGCCGGTTGCGTCGGGCATCGGTGGCGGCTCGGCGGATGCGGCTGCGACGCTGCGACTCCTGATGCGTCTCTGGAATGTCACCGTGGAACACGCTGTATTACAGCAATTATCCCTATCGCTTGGCTCGGACGTGCCGGCCTGCTTGGCCAGCACCACGCAACTTGTCCGCGGCCGTGGCGAACTGCTGGAGGCGCAGGCGCTGGATGATCTGTCGAGCCGGCCGATGCTGCTGGTCAATCCGCGGGTTGGCGTCTCGACGGCGTCGGTCTTTGCCGGTTGGGACAGGATCGACCGCGGCCCGCTCGATGCGCTGGATATTGATGGGCTCGCGCGCGCCGGCCGCAATGATCTGGAGGCGCCGGCCCTGCTGTTGGTGCCGGTGATCGGTGAAGTGCTGGAGGCGTTGCAGGCGCAAGCTCCCCGGTTGGTGCGCATGTCCGGGTCGGGCGCGACCTGTTTCGCGCTGTTCGATGACGAGCAGGGAAGGGGGCAGGCGGCGGACGCACTGCGCCGCGATCATCCGGATTGGTGGGTGATGGAAACGAGGATCAGGACATCATGAGTGAAGCCTTCACCACCGTGCGCGAGGGCGATCTCGACCTGCTGATCATCGTCGATCATGCCTCGGCCCATGTCCCCGACGATATCGATCTGGGCATCGATACGGCGCTGCTTCGCGAACATATCGCGATCGACATCGGCGTGGCGGAGGTCAGCCAGTTGCTCGCGGCGCAATTGAACTGCTCCGCGATCCTGGCCGGCATTTCCCGCCTGGTCATCGATCTCAACCGCGAAGAGGATGCGCCCGGCCTGCTGCCGGTGATGAGTGACGGCCATGCCATTCCGGGTAATCGGGGCGCTGATCTGGCCGAACGGATGCGCCGCTTCCATCATCCCTATCATCAGCAGGTGGCGGCCATGCTTGACGGCATGACGTCACCCTTCATCCTGTCCGTGCATAGCTTCACGCCGCGCCTGACGAGCGATCCCGAGCAGCAGCGGCCTTGGGATGTCGGCATTCTCTATAATCAGGATGATCGGGCGGCGCGGATCGCCATTCCGATGCTGGAGGCGGCGGGGCTGAATGTCGGCGACCAACTGCCCTATTCAGGGCAATTGCTCAACGCGACCATGAACCGCCATGCCGAAGCCAATGGCATTCCCTATCTGGGGATCGAGATGCGGCAGGATCTGGTTGACGATGCTGCGGGGCAGCGCCGCTTTGCCGATCTGCTCGGACCGATCGTGCTGGAGTGCCGTAACCGACTGAGTTGATGGTCGGGCCTGGCGCGCCGGGCCATGGAGGATGTCGAAAGGGGATGTTCTGATGGGACTGCGATTGTCTGGCGCATTATTGCTGGTGGGGCTGGCCTTGGCGGGATGTGACGGCAAGAGCGGCGGGAGCGGGGCGATCGCCGATGACGACAACTTGATCGGCTGCGCGATCGGCAAGGGCGATTGGTCGCGGGCGTGCGGCGTCGAACGCAACGGCGACATGCTGACCCTGCGTCATCCCGACGGCGGGTTTCGGCGGCTAAGGATCGTGCGGGACGGGCGTGGCCTGGTTTCTGCCGATGGTGCCGAGGAGGCAAAGCTCACCATCATCGACAAGGGGTTGGTCGAAGT
This sequence comes from Sphingobium sp. L-44, assembly GCF_056859495.1. Lineage (NCBI taxonomy): Bacteria > Pseudomonadati > Pseudomonadota > Alphaproteobacteria > Sphingomonadales > Sphingobiaceae > Sphingobium > Sphingobium sp. L-44. The sequence goes on from NZ_JBSXOQ010000097.1 coordinate 62,552, forward strand.
GGCGATCGGTGCCGACCGGTATCGGCTGCCCGCTACCGTGGCGGCCAAGCCGAATTGATGGCGCCCGACCCGATATTGACGGCAGCAGCCATGCGCGCGGCCGAGCAGGCGGCGTTTGATGCCGGGGTCGATCCCTATGAACTGATGGAAAGAGCCGGTGCCGCGGCGGCGCAGATCATCTGGCGTGCCGGGCATCGACGGGACGCGCTGATCCTCTGTGGTCCTGGCAATAATGGCGGTGATGGCTTTGTTATCGCGCGGATATTGCGCGAGCTGGGCGTGCCGGTGCGGGTCGCCTCCCTGGGGGACAGTCGCACTGCATCCGCCCTGCGGGCCAGGGCATTATGGGACGGCCCGGTAGAGTCGCTGGCCGATGCCGCGCCGGCGGCGCAACTGGTCGACGCCCTGTTCGGCACGGGGCTGACGCGCGGCCTGGATGCGGCGGTGGCGGACCGGTTGGGCGAATTGGTGGCGCATGCCAATCACAGCTATGCGATCGATCTGCCGAGCGGGGTGGGGACGGATGACGGCCAGCTATTGTCGGCGGTGCCGAAGTTCGACGTGACGATCGCATTGGGCGCGTTCAAGCCCGCGCATCTGTTGCAGCCGGCGGCTAGCCTCATGGGAAAGCTGGTGCGGGCGGACATCGGCCTGGCCATGCCGCAGTACATGCATGTGCTTGCAGCGCCGCAGCTTCGCACCCCTGTCGCCGCTGCGCATAAATATAGCCGAGGTCTGGTCGGCGTTGTCGGCGGTCTTATGCCGGGCGCGGCGGCGTTGGCAGCAGCCGCGGCGGCCCATTCCGGTGCCGGCATGGCGAGGCGCTATGACGCTTCACCGTGCGAGGCCGGGCCGCACGCCATTGTTCATCAGCAGATTGAGGATGTCACTGTCCTGAGCGATGCTCTTTCCGACCCTCGGCTGGCGGCCCTGCTGGTCGGTCCGGGATTGGGTCGGGAGGATGGGGCGCAGGCGCGGCTTGATGCTGCGCTGGCATGCGGGCGGCCGCTGGTGCTGGACGCCGATGCGCTCACCCTGCTGGCAGCAAGGGCAGCTACCCATATCCCAGCCGGATCGATCCTGACCCCGCATGAAGGCGAGTTCGTCCGGCTGTTCGGCGATCTGCCGGGCAGCAAGATCGATCGGGCGCTGGCCGGCGCGCGCATGACGAACGCGGTTGTGGTCTACAAGGGTGTGGATAGCGTGATCGCCGCGCCGGATGGCCGGGTAGCGGTGGCGCGGGGGGCTTCGACCTGGTTGTCGACCGCCGGCACGGGCGATGTGCTGGCTGGCCTGGCCGCCGGGCGACTGGCTGTGACGGGTGATCCGTTCCGTGCGGCGTGCGAGGCGGTGTGGCTGCATGGAGAGGCTGCGCGCCGGGCCGGGCCGGCTTTTGTCGCGGATGATTTGCTTGCCGCGCTTCCAGCCGCTATCGGCTCGCGGCTGTGACCCAAGATAATGATCTCATCCTCCGCATCGCCGCCAAGGGCGATGGCGTCACCGCTGACGGGCGGCATTTTGCACTGGTGGCACCGGGCGACCGGATCGCTGCCGACGGCAGCATCATCGCCGGCCCGCACCATGTCGACGCGCCCTGCATCCATTTTCCCGGTTGCGGTGGCTGTGAGTTGCAGCAGATTGACGAGCCGAGCCTCGCTGATTTCGTCAGCGCCCGCGTGACCGGTGCGCTGGCCGGGCAGGGCGTGGTGCCGCAGACGGTGCTGCCGGCCCATGTCTCGCCGCCGCGCACGCGTCGCCGTGCCTCGCTGCGTGCCGCGCGGCAGGGCAAGCGGATCACCATCGGCTTTGCCGAGCAGGGTAGCCATGTGCTGGTCGACTTGACGATGTGCGAGATCCTAGATCCGCGCCTGTTCGCGTTGATCGCGCCGCTTCGGACGATGCTGTTGACCTGCCTACTGGACAAGCGCGCCGCGCATGTGCGCATGTCGCTCACCGATCATGGTGTCGACCTGATGCTGGAAGGCGTGAAGGTCGAGGGGCTGGAGGCGGACGAAGCGCTCGGCGATTTCGCGCGCGGCCACGGATTGGCGCGCCTGACCATCGATCAGGGTGATGGCCCGGAAACGCGCTGGGAGCCTGAGCCGGTGACCGTCAGCTTCGGCGGGGTCGCGGTGGGCTTCCCGCCCTATTCCTTCCTGCAGGCGACGCCCGACGGCGAAGCCGCGCTGGTGAAGGCGGTGCAGGACGCGCTGCCAGTTACCGGGGCGGTGGCGGACCTGTTCTGCGGCCTTGGCACCTTCGCGCTGGCGATCGGCGCCAATCGGCCGGTCTATGCGGCGGAGGGCGCGCGCGATCTGGTGCTGTCGCTCAAGCTTGCCGGCCATCGCGCGCAGCGGCGCATGGTGGCGGATCATCGCGACCTGTTCCGCCGCCCGCTGACGCCCGAGGAACTGAACCGCTTTGCCGCCGTGGTGATCGATCCGCCCCGTGCGGGTGCACGCGAACAGGCGATGCAACTGGCGCAGTCGACCGTGCCGCTGATCGCCTATGTTTCGTGCAATCCGGGTAGTTTCGCGCGCGACGCCGCGCATCTGGTGGCGGGTGGCTATGTGCTCGACAGCGTCATGCCGGTCGGCCAGTTTCGCTGGTCCACCCATGTCGAGCTGGTCGGGATTTTCCGGCGCCCCTGAGCGATTTCCTACGAAGTTCACACCGTCGTGGAGGGGTAAAATGCCCCAAAGAAAATCCCTCGCTGCGAGGGGGCGGCAGCGAGGGATATAGTCTTTCGTTCGATCCTCGGCCTATGCGGGCCGTTGGACGGGCATCCTCTCCTAAAGGGGAGCGGTGCCCGTCTTAACCGAGCTTGATGACAGTTGCGCGACGACGGGCCGGCAGCGTTTCGGCATAGAGGCTGGCCATCGGCTCGTCCGACACTTCGATCGTCGATTCCGACGTGAAGCCGTTGAAGCCGGTGCGCATTGCCGCGCCATAGGCGCCGAGCATGCCGATCTCGATATAGTCGCCGACCTTCACGTCCGCCGGGAGCATGAACGGGCCGACCATATGGTCCATGTCATCGCAGGTCGGGCCATAGAAGGAGAAGCCTTCCAGCTCTTCCTCGCTCTCATCCTCGCGCAGAAGGGCGACGGGGAATCGCCAGCCGATATGCGCGGCATCGAACAGCGCGCCATAAGCGCCGTCGTTGATGTAGAGTTCCTGGCCACGGCGGCGTTCGACGCGCACGATGATCGAGCTATATTCCGCCGACAGCGCGCGGCCGGGCTCGCACCACAGTTCCGACGAGTAGCTGACCGGCAGGCTTTCAAAGCCGCGATGGATCGCCTCGAAATAATTTTCGAGCGCGACCGGCTCCATGCCCGGATAGATGGACGGGAAGCCGCCGCCAACATCGATGATGTCGACCGTGACGGCTGCGTCCACGATCGCGGCGCGCACGCGCTCGATCGCATCGCTATAGGCCTGGGGGCTCATCGCCTGACTACCGACATGGAAGCAGATGCCCAGCGCATCGGCGGCCTGACGGGTTGCCATCAGCAGTTCGCGGGTCTCGCCCAGCTCCGCGCCGAACTTCGACGCCAGGCTGAGTTCCGAATGTTCGGACGAGACGCGCAGACGCACGCACAGCTCCAGATCGGTCGCATCACCGGTGGCGCGCATGATCTTTTCCAACTCGTCGATCGTGTCGAGCGAGAAGGTGCGCACGCCATGGACATGGTACGCTTCCGCGATCGCTTCCTCGGCCTTGACCGGGTGCATGAAACAGAGCTTGGCCTTGCCTTCGAGCGTTTCGGCAACGAGACGCACTTCGGCGATCGAGGCCACGTCGAAATGCGTGATACCCGAATCGAAAAGCGTACGGATCAGATCAGGAGACGGATTCGCCTTGACTGCATAGAGCGAGCGACCCGGAAACTTCTCAGTGAAGAAACGGGCGGCCCGAGCTGCGGCTTCGGGACGGATCAGCGTTACCGGTGCTGCCGGTGTGAGGGCGGTCGCTACCCCCAGCGCGCTATGATGCTTGTGCAACTCAAGGGACCTCCAGTGTAGTTCAGGGCGAAAAAGCTGCCTTGCGGTGGAAGTCCCATGGGGCAGCGAGCGGCCGATATATGCGGTGGGGTCCCCCCTGTAAAGCGCATATGAAAATTTTGTTGCGCAGCCCGCTATGAAACGTGCGTCATCCTGGATGGGGCGTTGAAAAGACAGGATATTTCGGCCGGACGAAAGATAGTTTCCACGGAATTAACGTGGAAATTCACACGCCCGGCCGGGCAAAATCAGGAATGGAATCAGGACAGGCGGCTCTTGAAATCGGCATAGGAAAAGCTGCGGATTTCCCGGAGTTCATCGCTCTGGGAATTCCACAGCCAAATGGCGGGCAGGGGCACGCCGTTGAAGGTGTTGGTCTTCACCATCGAATAATGGGCCTGGTCGAGGAAGGCGATGCGGGCGCCCGGTTCGGCGCCGCCGGGCACCCGATAATCGCCGATGATGTCGCCTGCCAGACAGGATGGGCCGCCCAGGCGCGTGACCGGGCCTTCGTCCTGCTCATGCAGCATGGCGGGGCGATAGGGTGCCTCGATCACGTCGGGCATGTGGCAGGTGGCGCTGATGTCGGTGATGGCGACGGGCATGCCATTGTCGATCACGTCAAGGATCTCGCCGACCAGGATGCCGGCATCGAGCGCCATCGCTTCGCCGGGTTCGATATAGAGTTCAAGGCCCGTCTGCGCCTTGATCGCCTGAAGGAAAGCGATCAGCTCGTCGATCTGGTAGTCGGCGCGGGTGACATGGTGGCCACCGCCGAAGTTCAGCCATTTGAGGCCGGCGACATGGGGCATGACGAACGGCTCGATCGCCGCCCAGGTGCGCTGGAGCGGCAGGAAATCCTGTTCGCACAGATTGTGGACGTGGAGGCCGTCCACCCCGTCCAGATGTTCGGCGCGCAACTGGTCGATCGGGAAGCCCAGGCGGCTGTGCGGCTGCGACGGGTCATATTTGGGCACCTCGCCCTCTGGGTGGAGGGGGTTGATGCGCAGGCCCATGTCGAAGATGCGGCCTTCTGCGCGCGCGGCGTCGATCACCGGCTTCATCCGGGCGATCTGGCCGGGGCTGTTGAAGATCACATGGTCGGAAATCTTGAGGATTTCGGCGAGATCATCGGGCTTATAGGCAGCGCAATAGGTCGCGACCTCGCCCTGATATTCCTCGCGGCCTAGGCGCGCTTCATAGATGCCCGAGGCGCAGACGCCGTCGAGATATTCGCCCAGCACACCGCCCAGCGACCACATGGAAAAGGCCTTTAGCGCGCCCAGCACCTTGATCCCGGCGCGGTCGCCGATATCGCGCAGCACCGACAGGTTCCGTCGCACCGCCGCTTCATCGACGACGAAGGCGGGCGAGGGGACGCGGTACAGGTCGAAATGGGCGAAAGCGGCGGGATCGCCAGCCTTGGTTTCCATGAAATATTACTCCTGATCCGCCAGCGGGCGGACATCGTTGATCAGGGCCTTGAGGACCAGGCCGGGTTCCTCGACCATCGGCATATGGGCCGAATGCTCGAACCAGATGGTCTTCTTGGCGGGAGCTTTCAACCGGTCCATCCACTGCGCGGCGAGCGGCGAGGGCACGGTATAGTCGGTCCGGCCGAGCAGCATGATGACCGGCAGCTTCATCTCGTGGACCTTGGCGAAGCTGACATCGGCAACCCGCGGCCACAGGGTCGTGGTCGAAAATTCGCTGCCCGCGCCCCAGGCCTTGCGGTCTTCGGGCGTATAGTCGGGCGACAGGCGCGGGGTCTGGAAATAGAGCGTCGGGTCGGGCCGGTCGGCCATCAGCGAGCCATAGGGAATGGCAAAGCGGCGCCAGCCATCGGCCTTGTCGATCGTGAACGGCCCGCTGTCGGGATAGGGGGCGAGCGCCTCGATTGCCTTCACGGCATCGGTGTTGCCGGCCTTCCTTGCCTGCGCGATGGTCCAGTCCATGCCCATGCGTTCGCCCGCGCGGAAGTCGATCGCCTGGCCCATGCCGATATAGGCATAGAGCAGGTCGGGCCGCTTGATCGCGACCGAGAGGCCCACCGCCGAGCCCCAGCTATGGCCAAGCAGGAAGACCTTGCGCTTGCCATAGCGAGCCTTGAGATAATCGATCAGTTCGATCGCATCGTCACGATAGCGATCCAGTGTCATGGTCGGCGCGATCGCCTTGGGATCGTTCAGCGCATAGCTTTTGCCCGCGCCGCGCTGGTCCCACTGGACGACAGTGAAGAAATCCTCCCATGGCCGCTGGAACGACCAGGCGAAGGGCATTTCCACCGCGCCGGGGCCGCCATGGACGTAGAGGAGGATCGGGTTGGCGCGATCGGCGCCGCGCACATTGATCGCCTGCCGCGCGCCGCCCAAGGTCACGACCAGACTTTCCTGCACGCCGTTCGGCGTCACGATCCGGTTGACGTCGGCGACGATGGCCTTGGCCGGGGCATAGGGATCGGCGGGCTGCTGCGCAGAAACCGCAGGAGCCAATAGAGAAAGGGCCAGAACGGCCCACATGGGGATTCGCATTCCAGCCCACTCCGTCATCCCCGCACGGGCGGGGATCCATCTCGCACCCCATCCCCAGACGCCAAGTCCGGAGATGGGTTCCCGCTTTCGCGGGAATGACGATGTTCTTCGATCCTTGCGGGATCGTCAGAAGGCCAGCGGCGCGTCCAGTTCCTTCACCTGCCAGGGTAGGCCATGCTTGTTCAGCATGTCCATGAAGGGATCGGGATCGAACTGCTCGATGTTGAACACACCTTCGCCCTTCCAGGCGCCGGTCAGCATCATGGCGGCGCCGATCATCGCGGGCACGCCGGTGGTGTAGCTGACCGCCTGGTTGCCGGTTTCGGCATAGGCGTCCTCATGGTCGCAGACCTGATAGATATAGACGGTCTTTTCCTGACCATCCTTCTGGCCGGTCGCGATGTCGCCGATATTGGTCTTGCCCTTGGTGTTCGAACCGAGGCTCGACGGTTCGGGCAGAACGGCCTTCAGGAACTGCAGTGGAATGATTTCCTGGCCATTATAGATGACCGGATCGATCCGGGTCATACCGACATTCTGCAGCACTTCGAGATGCTTGAGGTACGCGTCGCCGAAGGTCATCCAGAAGCGGATGCGCTTGATTTCGGGATAGTGGGTGGCAAGGCTTTCCAGTTCCTCATGATACATGAGGTACATGTTCTTTTCGCCGACCTGATCGAAGTCGAACACTTGCTTGTGGCTCAATGCCGGGCCTTCGACCCATTCGCCGTTCAGCCAGTGGCGCGACGGGGCGGTCACTTCGCGGATGTTGATTTCCGGGTTGAAGTTGGTGGCAAAATGCTGGCCATGGTCGCCGCCATTGCAGTCGAGAATGTCGAGCGTGTCGATCGTGTCGAGCAGATGCTTCTTGATGTAGCTGGCGAAGACGCTGGTGACGCCCGGATCGAAGCCCGAACCCAGCAGCGCCATGATGCCGGCTTCCTTGAAGCGTTCCTGATAGGCCCACTGCCAGCTATATTCGAACTTGGCGGTGTCGCGCGGTTCGTAATTGGCGGTGTCGAGATAGTCGGTCTTGGTCGCTAGGCACGCGTCCATGATCGCCAGATCCTGATAGGGCAGCGCCAGGTTCACGACCAGCTTGGGCTGGACCTTCTGGATGAGGGCGATGGTCTCTTCGATATTGTCGGCGTCGACCTGGGCCACGTCGATATCCACGCCGACCAGCTTCTTGACCGATTCGGCGACCTTCTCGCAGCTGACGATGCGGCGACTGGCCAGCGTGATGTGGCTGAAAATATCAGGGTTCATCGCCATCTTGTGGACCGCGACAGACCCGACGCCGCCTGCGCCGATGACCAGAACCTTGCTCAATTCAACTGCTCCATAACTGTGGTCGCGCCGGACACGCGAAAGCGCCCATATAGGGGCGTCGCGTGACAGAGCAAAGTCAGAGTTAGAAACTGGCCCCGTCGACTTTGGTGATGGTCAGCGCATCGATATCGACCGAGGGCACGCAGCGCAGGTTGATCGCGCGCATTTCGCCTTGGGGCGACTTGCCGCGGGCGAACGCCTCGGTGCCGCAGGTCTTGCAGAATTGATGCGTGATGGCGTGCTTGTAGAAGAGATAGTCGGTCAGTTGCTCGGCGCCGCTGTCGAGACGGAACTGATCCACGGGAACGAAGGTCAGGACGAAGCCCTTGCGGCCGCAATGGGAGCAGTTGCAGCTCATCGCCTCGCTGGGCGGATCGGCATCGACCGTGAAGGTGACGGCGCCGCAATGACAGCTTCCGCTATAGGCCATCCTCGTTCTCCTTCTGGTCCTTATGCTTCAGCTGACCAGACGCTTCAATCCCTCGACCGTGTCCGCCTCCGCTGCCGGCTTGTCCTTGCGGATGCGGGCGATGCGGGGGAAGCGCATGGCGAGGCCGGACTTGTGGCGCTTGCTGTCATGGATGGAGTCGAAGGCGACCTCCAGCACCAGCGTCTTCTCGACCTCGCGGACCGGGCCGAAGCGGTTCACTGTATTCCCCCGGACAAAGCGGTCGAGCCATTTCAGTTCCTCGTCGGTGAACCCGCTATAGGCCTTGCCGACCGGCAGCAATTCGCCCTCCGCGGTCCAGCAGCCGAATGTGTAATCCGAATAGAAGGAGGAGCGTTTGCCATGGCCGCGCTGGGCATACATCATGACGCAGTCGGCGGTCAGCGGATCGCGCTTCCATTTGTACCAGAGTGCCGCCTTGCGCCCGGCGACATAACGGCTGTCACGACGCTTGAGCATCACCCCCTCGATCGCGGCGTCACGGGCGCCGGCGCGGATGTCGGCCAGCGCCGCGAAATCGGGTGCATCGATGACGGCGGACAGGTCGAAGCGGTCGGGGGATAGTTGTGCCATATAGGATTCGAGCCGGCCGCGGCGCTGCGTCCAGGGGAGGGCGCGCAGGTCGTCGTCGCCTTCGATCAGCAGGTCGTAGAGGCGGACGAAGGCGGGATAGTCGGCCATCATCTTGGCGCTCACTGCCTTGCGGCCGAGACGCTGTTGCAGGGCGTTGAAGCTGGCCGCCTCGCCGCCCTGAAACTCCCCCTTCACCAGCAATTCGCCGTCCAGCACGGCATGGCCGGTGAAGGCCTGCGCGATTTCAGGGAAACTGCCCGTGATGTCGTCGCCAGCGCGGCTGTAGAGCCTGGTTTCGCGGCCGGTGCCGACGATCTGGATGCGGATGCCGTCCCATTTCCATTCGGCGGCATAATCGGCGAGGTCGACGCTGTCGGCTTCCAGCGGATGGGCGAGCATGAAGGGACGGAAATAGGGCGTGCCCTCTGGGTCGGGGCGGGCGCTGCGGCCCTCCGCCCAGTCGAACAGCGCGGCATAGGGCGGGGCGAGCGCGTGCCAGACCTGCTCGACATCATCGACATCGAGGCCGAAGGCCTGGGCAAAGCCGGTCTTGGCGAGGCGGGCGGAAATGCCCACCCGAAGCCCGCCGGTTGCGAGTTTCAGCAGGGCGAAGCGGCCCGATGCGTCGAGATGGTCCATCATCTGCGCCAGCGCATCCGGTGCGGCGGCGCGGCTGATGCTGTGGAGCCGGTCGATGACGGCGGACAGGCTGAGCGAGCCGTCGTCCAGTTCGGCCGGCTCATTGTCGGGGCGGGGCCAGAGCAGAGCAACGGTCTCGGCCAGGTCGCCGACATAGTCGCGGCTCATCTCGAACAGGACGGGATCGGTGCGGACGCGGATCATCTCGCCGATGGCCGACGCCTTCACCGCCTTGAGATCGAGATTGCCGGTCAGCGCGGCCAGCGCCCAGCCCCGGTCGGGATCAGGGGCTTCGCGCATATAGGCGGCGATCAGCGCCAGCTTGCCGTTGCGCGAGCGGGTGTAGACGAGGCTGTCGAGCAGTTGGGAAAATTGCCTCATCCATCTTGTTCCGTTCGGTTCGAGCCTGTCGAGAACCCATGCGCACCGGTTCTCGACAGGCTCGAACCGAACGGAGGTGGTGATGCGATATTGATCACCCTTCCTCCTCATCCTCGCGGCCCACCAGCGCCAGCGCGCGGGCGCGATGTTGGTGGGTCGTGCACCAGTGGAGCAGGGCTTCCTCGCGGCCATGGGTGATCCAGGTCTCGCTGGGCGCGACCTCGCGGATCGTATCGGTCAGTTCGTCCCAGTCGGCATGGTCGGAAATGACCAACGGCAGTTCGACGTTGCGCTGCCGGGCGCGCTGGCGCACCCGCATCCAGCCTGACGCCATGGCGGCAATCGGGTCGGGCAGGCGGCGGCTCCAGCGATCGTTGAGCGCGGAGGGCGGCGCCAGCACGATTGCGCCGCGCATATCCTTGGCCGCCACGCCAGTCGCGCCGCGCAACTTCCCCATGTCGACGCCGAAAACCTGGTAGAGCGCGCACATGCGTTCGAGTGCGCCATGGATATAGATGGGGTCATGATGGCCGCGCGCCCGCAACTCGCAGATCACCCGCTGCGCCTTGCCGAGCGCATAGGCGCCGACCAGCACGCAGCGATCGGGATTGGCGTGAAGCGCATGGAGCAGCCGGTCCATCTCGCTGCCGGTGTCGGGATGACGGAAGACGGGCAGGCCGAAGGTCGCCTCGGTCACGAAGATGTCGCAAGGCACCGGCTCAAACGGCAGGCAGGTCGGGTCGGGGCGCCGCTTGTAGTCGCCGGTCACCACCACCCGTTCGCCGGCATGATCCAGGATGATCTGCGCCGATCCCAGCACATGGCCGGCGGGCACATAGCGGATGGTGACGCCGCCCAGCCTGATCTCCTCGCCATAGCCGACCGCCGTGCCGCTGGCCGTGCCATAGCGCAGCGCCATGATCGCCAGCGTTTCCCGCGTGGCCCAGACATGGCCGTGGCCGCCACGCGCATGGTCGGCATGGCCATGGGTGACGAGTGCGCGTTCCTGCGGCTGCGACGGGTCGATCCACGCATCGGCGGGGCGGACATAGATGCCGGTGGGGTGGGGTTGGATCCAGTGCGCCATCAGATGCAGAAGATGGGAGAGGCGCTCCAGGTTCCGCAAGGGGCGTCATCATGGCGTAACCCAGCGGTCATGCGCACGACACGCGCCTGCCCTATCGGCCGACCGAACGACCCGGCAGCGAGGAGTGCGCCCATGGCCGCATCGGCCCACAAGAAAGTCACCAACGCGGTGCATCGTCACCGCCATCTGTCGAAGCAGGGGCTGTTGGAACGCGCCTTCACCTTCGCCTTCCGTGGCCTGGTCTATGCCCAGATCTGGGAAGATCCAGCGGTCGACATGGAAGCGCTGGCGATCACGCCCGACAGTCATGTGGTGACGATCGCGTCGGGCGGCTGCAATGTCCTCTCCTACCTGACCGCCGATCCGGCGAAGATCACGGCAGTCGACCTCAATACCGCCCATATCGCGCTCAACCGGCTGAAGCTGATGGCAGCACAGACGCTGCCGGATCATGCCGCCTTCCACCGCTTCTTCGCGCGGGCGGACGACAAGGCGAATATCGCCGCCTATCGCGAGATCGTGGCGCCGCGCCTAGATGAGGCGACGCGCCGCTATTGGGAGGGGCGCGACATGACCGGCCGGCGGCGCATCGGTGGCTTTGCGCGGGGCATCTACAGGCATGGCCTGCTCGGGCGCTTCATCGGCGCGGCGCATCTGCTCGCCCGGCTGCATGGCGTGAACCCCAAGCGGATGCTGGACGCGCAGAGCCGTGACGAACAGCTTGCGATCTTCGAGCGCGAACTGGCGCCGATCTTCGAAAAGGGCTTTGTCCGCTGGCTGACCAGCCAGCCCGCCTCGCTGTTCGGCCTCGGCATCCCGCCCGCCCAGTTCGAGGCGCTGGCCGGCGACGACCGGATGGACAATGTGCTGAAGGCGCGTCTGAAGAAACTGGCCTGCGACTTCGACCTCAAGGACAATTATTTCGCGGTTCAGGCGTTCGGGCGTGGCTATGCCGCCAAGAATGGGGAGTCCGAAGGGCCATTGCCGCCCTATCTGCAGGCGGCCAATCATCGCGCGGTGCGCGACCGGGCCGAGCGGGTCGATGTCCGGCATGTCAACTTCACCGACTTCCTGACCAGTCAGCCGGCGGGATCGTGCGACCGCTATATCCTGCTCGATGCGCAGGACTGGATGGATGACGAGCAGCTGAATGCGCTCTGGGCGCAGATCACGCGGACGGCCAAGCCGGGCGCCCGCGTGCTGTTCCGCACGGCCGGCGAACCGAGCATCCTGCCCGGCCGGGTCGCCGACGATGTGCTGGCCCATTGGGACTATCGGGCCGAAGCCTCGCGCGACTATACCGCCCGTGACCGGTCGGCCATCTATGGCGGCGTGCATCTCTATGTGCTGAAGGGCGCCGACGCATGAGCGGCCATGGGCAGCTGATGGATGGGGTCTATCGCTACCAGCGGCACATTTATGACCTGACCCGCAAATATTATCTGCTGGGCCGTGACGGGCTGATCGCCGATCTCGATCCGCCCGCCGGCGGCGCTGTGCTGGAGATTGGCTGCGGCACCGGCCGCAACCTGATCGCGGTCGGCAAGGCATGGCCCAAGGCGCGGCTCTATGGCGTCGATATCAGCGATGCGATGCTGGACACGGCGCGCGCCTCGGTCGCCAGGGCGGGCATGGGCGATCGGGTGACGCTGGCGCAGGGCGATGCCTGTGGGTTCGATCCGCAGGCACTGTTCGGGCGGGCGAGCTTCGAGCGCGTGTTCATCAGCTATGCGCTGTCGATGATCCCCGAATGGGAAATGGCGCTGGTCCAGGCAGCGCGCTGCGTGGCGCCGGGCGGCAAGCTTGAGATCGTCGATTTCGGCCAGCAGGACGAACTGCCAGCGCTCTGGAAAATTGCGCTGTTCGGCTGGTTGGCGCGATTCCACGTCTCGCCCCGGCGCGAACTCAGCAGCGCGATCAACCGGCTGGCGCAGGACATGGGAGGCTTTCCCCATGCCCGGACGCTCTATCGCGGCTATGCAGTCAGGGGTGGGCTGATCCGGGTCTGATGTTGGATTTGTAGGAAAGGGCGCGCTTAACTTCGCATATTTCGCGTACATTGTGACATTTGATATCCAATGTAGGAAATCTTGTTGCGGAACGGGCGTCGGGGCGGATGGTCCCGACTTGGCGCGTCATAGCGGCTTTTGCGCGGATAGGACAGGGCGGCGCTTCGATCGGCCGCCCTGTGCCTGTTCGGTCAGGCTGCCTGGCGTTCCAGCAGTTCGAGTTCCAGCCGGTCCCAGATTTCGACCAGTGCCGACACCAGGTCGCGCATCATCTCTTCATTATGGGCCGGGCCCGGCGTGAAGCGCAGCCGTTCCGTGCCGCGCGGCACGGTCGGATAGTTGATCGGCTGCACATAGGCGCCATATTCGGCGAGAAGGATGTCGCTGATCCGCTTGGCCTTGACCGGATCGCCCACCATCAGCGGCACGATATGGGTGACCGAGTTCATCACCGGCAGGCCGGCGTCGCGCATCAGCTGCTTGAGCTTGGCGGCGGAGGCCTGCTGGCCTTCGCGCTCGGCGCTGGAGCCCTTCAGGTGTCGCACGCTCGCCAGCACGCCGGCGACCAGCACGGGCGAGAGCGAGGTGGTGAAGATGAAGCCGGGCGCATAGCTGCGGATCACGTCGACGATCATCTGGTCGGCGGCGATATAGCCGCCCATCACGCCGAACGCCTTGCCCAGCGTGCCTTCGATGATGGTCAGGCGATGGGCGACGTCGTCGCGCTCCGAAATGCCGCCGCCGCGCGCGCCATACATGCCCACGGCATGGACTTCGTCGAGATAGGTGAGGGCGTTGAACTCGTCGGCCAGGTCGCAGATTTCCGCGATCGGCGCGACGTCGCCGTCCATCGAGTAGACGCTTTCGAAGGCGATCAGCTTGGGCGCCTCGGGATCCTCGGCGGCGAGAAGTTCGCGCAGATGATCGAGATCATTGTGACGGAAGACGCGCTTTTCGCAGCCCGAATTGCGGATGCCCGCGATCATCGAGGCGTGGTTCAGCTCGTCCGAAAAGATGATGCAGCCCGGCAGGATCTTGGCGAGGGTCGAGAGCGTCGCTTCGTTCGAGACATAGCCCGAGGTAAAGAGCAGGGCCGCTTCCTTGCCATGCAGATCGGCGAGTTCCGCCTCCAGATCGACATGATAATGGGTGTTGCCGCCGATATTGCGGGTGCCGCCCGATCCGGCGCCGACATCATGGAGCGCTTCCTCCATGGCGGCGACCACCTTGGGATGCTGGCCCATGGCGAGATAGTCGTTCGAGCACCAGACGGTGATCGGCTTCGGGCCGTTATGGCCGTGGAAGCAGCGGGCGTTGGGGAACGCGCCCTTGTTGCGCAGGATGTCGATGAACACGCGGTAGCGGCCCTCGCTGTGGAGCCGGTCGATCGCCTGCGAAAAGATATGCTTGTAATTCACTACGCCGTTCTTCCCGTTGCTCGCGCGCCGGTTCTTCTATGGTCGCGCCATCCTCTGCCTGAGGAGTGCATTTACCTGCGCGCGCCTGCCATTGCCAGCGATAACCGCTCGCAACGATACGCAGATTCCCTATCAGTGTGATCGAAACGCTTTGCCATTGGACAAATGGCCTACCCCCTGGGGTCAGAGCGCGTCGATGCGATCAAGGCCATAGCCGGCCAGCGCGTCGCGCAGCGCCTCGACCTGGTCATCGACGCGGGTGAAGACGGCGATGCCGGGCGAGGGCGCATCCGGCCAGGGCTGTCCTTCGGTCAGGAAGGCGATGCGCCGGGCTATCCCTTCGCCGCCATGGACGAAGCCCATCGGATGCGGCGCGGCGGCGGCAAGTTCCTGTTCCACCAATGGAAAATGCGTGCAGGCTAGCACCACCATGTCCATCCGGTCGCCACCCGGCTGATCGAGAAGCCCCGCCAGCGCATCACGGGCGATAGCGGGATCGAGCGTTTCGCCGCGCAGCTTCGCCTCGGCCAGTTGCACCAGCGCGGCGCTGCCATGGCGCAGCACGGTGCAGTCGGCGCCATGTTCGGCGGCAAGCCGGTCGACATAGGGCTGGCGCACGGTGGCATTGGTGCCCAGCACGCCGAACACCCGGCTTTTGGACAATAGCGCCGCCGGCTTGATCGCCGGGACGGTGCCGACCACCGGAATGTCGAGCGCGGCGCGGACATGGGGGAGGGCTATGGTCGAGGCGGTGTTGCAGGCGATGACGGCGAGGCGCGGGCGATAGCGCTCCACCAGCCGACCGAGCAGGGCGGGCACGCGCGCGGCGATTTCCGCCTCGCTCTTGGTTCCATAGGGGAAGCCGGCGCTGTCCGCGGCATAGACCACAGGGGCGTTCGGCAAGGCGGCGCGGGCCGGGGCGAGGATGGACAGGCCCCCCACGCCGGAATCGAAGAAAAGGATGGGAGCGTCTGGTGCGACCGTCATGCGCGCCTGTGTCGCGGCATGGGGCGGGAGTGTCAACGCCCGGTGCTTGCAAAGCGGGCCGGTCGCTGCCACCTCGCGGGCCGATCGAAGGAGAACAGGATGACCCAGCCCAGCATGAAGCAGAAGATGATCGCGGGTGAGCCCTATCATGCGAGCGACCCGGAAATCATCGCGGACCAACTGGCGGCGGCGGCATGGATGCAGCGTTTCAACGCGACCCTGCCGCCCGAGCGCGAGGCGCTGCTGCGCGAGCGGCTGGGCGCGCTGGGGGCGGGATCGACGATCCGGCCACCCTTCCACTGCGACTATGGCTTCAACATCTTCCTGGGCGCGGGCGTGTTCCTGAACTTCAACTGCGTCATCCTGGACGTCGTGCCGGTGACGATCGGCGATGGTACGCAGATCGGCACCGGGGTGCAGATATTGACCGCCGACCATCCGCGCGATCCGGCCGAGCGCGCCACCGGCATCGAATGGGGCGTGCCGATCAATATCGGCCGCAATGTGTGGATCGGCGGCGGCGCGATCATCCTGCCCGGCGTCACGATCGGCGACGATGCGCTGATCGGCGCGGGCAGCGTGGTGACGCGCGACGTGCCGGCCGGCGCAACCGTGGTCGGCAATCCCGCGCGGGTGCGGTAAACCGATACTGCCCATTGCTCCCCGCGCCTGTCACGCTATGGTCGCGCGCAACAATCAGAACAGGCCGGCCGATTGCATCGGCTGTCCTGTTCTGGTCTTTTGATGTCCCGCGTTTTCCGAGCTAGCAGTTGTTCCACCTGCTTTGAAAACGCTTTATCGGCGAATTTCATGACACCTCCCTGGCTGCTTCCCGCTTTTGTTCTGGTGCTGGGCTATCTGCTCGGCTCGATCCCCTTTGGCCTGCTGCTGACGCGCTTCACCGGCGCTGGCGACCTGCGCCAGATCGGGTCGGGGAATATCGGCGCGACCAATGTGCTGCGCACCGGGCGCAAGGGGCTGGCGGCGGCGACCTTGCTGCTCGATCTGCTCAAGGGGGCGGCGGCGGTGCTGATCGGCGCGGCGCTGGTGGATGGTGGCGGGCCGATGGCGGGCGCCATGGCGTTCATCGGCCATTGCTACCCCGTCTGGCTGCGCTTTGCCGGTGGCAAGGGCGTGGCGACGATGATGGGTGTGGTGACGGCCATGTACTGGCCGGCCGGCATCGTCTTTGCGGTCGTGTGGCTGGGCGCGCTGTTCGGCACCAAATGGTCGTCGGTCGGCGGCATGTCGGCCGCGGTCAGCGCGCCGATCGCCATGTTTGGCTTTGGCCGGATCGATCTGGTGCCGGCCAGCCTGGCGCTCGCGCTGATCGTGCTTTGGCGGCACCGCGCCAATATCGCCCGGCTGATGAAGGGCGAGGAGCCCAAGGTCGGCAGTTCCAAGCAGAAAGCCGCCACCGAGTGAGCGGGCAGGAGCGGTTCGACCGTCTCCGCCTGATCCGATCCCCGCGGATCGGCCCCGTCAGCTACCGCCAGTTGCTCGCCCGCTTCGGCAGCGCGGCCGAGGCGCTGCGCGCCATTCCCATGCTTGCCGCGCGCGGCGGGGGCGAGGCGCGCGTGGCCGATGCCGCCGCGATCGAACGGGAGATTGCCGCCACCCGCGCGATCGGCGCCCGCTATCTGCTGATGGGCGATGCCGATTATCCCGCGCTGCTGGCCGAGATGGAGGGGGCGCCGCCGGCGTTGATCGTGCGCGGTGATGCCGCGATCACGGCGCGGCCGTGCATCGCCATGGTCGGCGCGCGCAACGCGTCGGCCGCCGCCTGCCGCTTTGCCCGGATATTGGCGCAGCAACTGGGCGATCGCGGTGCGGTGGTCGTGTCCGGCCTGGCGCGCGGCATCGATACCGAAGCGCATCGCGGGTCGATCGACAGCGGCACGATCGGCGTGATCGCGAGCGGCATCGACATCGGCTTCCCACCCGAAAATGCCGCCTTGCAGGAGGATGTGGCGCAGCGCGGCCTGCTGGTGACCGAGCATCCGCCCGGCACCCAGCCGCTCGCCCGGCATTTCCCGGCGCGCAACCGGATCATTGCCGGCCTCGCGCTGGGCACGGTCGTCGTGGAGGCGGCACCCAAGTCCGGATCGCTGATCACCGCAAGGCTGGCGACCGAGGCGGGGCGCGAGGTGATGGCGGTGCCGGGATCGCCGCTCGACCCGCGCGCTCAGGGCTGCAACCTGCTGATCCGCGAGGGTGCGACATTGGTGCAGAATGCTGACGACATATTGGAGGCGGTCGGCGGGCTTGATCTCCGCATGGTGCGGCAGGGCAGTTTCGACTTTATCGGCCAGCCGGTGTCGAGCGATGTCGCCGATGCCGATCGCGCGGCAGTGATCGCGCTGCTGGGGCCGGTCGCGGTGGCGGTGGACGAGATCATCCGCCTGTCCGGCCTCTCGCCCGCTATCGTGCAGACGGTGCTGCTGGAACTGGAACTGGCGGGCGGGCTGGAACGGCAGGCGGGCGGACGGGTCAGCTTGCGGTAAACGATTACTCCCCGGATGTGATCAATCCCACCAGAAGAACCACCAATCGGAATCCATTAGACCAGCGGCCAATGGCGCCAGCGTTTCGGTGCCCTGATAGACGATATCTGCGCAATAGTAGAACTGATCGCGAGCAAGGTTGAGAGCCTCTGCTTTCGTGCTGGGTCGGCGGGATGCCCGCATATTGATGGTGTCGCCGTTTAACCCGATCAACTCCGCGCCATAGCGGTGATGCCAGTATCGCAAGGCTGCGACATGGATTTCCGGAGACGGGCAGGCATTCCAGTTGCCCCATCGCAGATAGGCGGGGACTTCATAGGAATGGGGGGTGGGAATGAGGAGGATGTGAACGCGCGGGAAAGCCTTGCCCGTCAACACATCGCTGGCGATGGTGAAGCCAGGCTGCGCATTGGATGTCGAACTCGGCCATGAACCTTCTGCAGGCATGGCATCCGCTTCCTCATCGTCCCCATATTCATCTTGCCAGAACTGCCTGAGCGCGGCCGGGACATTGACGCCGTCCGCCGCAGCAATGATTTCGGCCGCTGTTTTGGGCAATGACGCAGAGGGGTGTGCCGATGGCGGGAGCATGGCCGGATCATCCAGGCTATATTGCTCCGCGATGCGATCCAGCGCTTCGTCATCGCCGATGATGACTGGCCAGCCTTGGCCGAGATCGTGGAGGCGTTTCCATTCGGAGAGCGCGTCACCCCCCGCAACGGTGACGCATTCATAGGGAAGGGCGGCGCGCAGTTTCTGCCGCATCTCTACCAGTTCCGTTGACGAACTATCCTGCGCGTCGCCGCCAAGCTGGCCGGTTGTCGCGCGCCCTTTCTGTGCCTTTCCGCCCAGGATCGCAGCCGCTCCGGCAATGAGCGCTGCCAAAAAATTCCGCCTCATCATTCGTGGCTCCGCTAGGAACGAAAATGTCATGGGGGTGATTCGTTGACGGAGCCAGTCGTCAGATTGGCTTGACGCGCTACGTGTTTGCTCCCCACCTTACACACACACGCGTAAGCAGCTACTGGACCCACATGCAACTTGTCATTGTCGAATCGCCGGCCAAGGCGAAGACCATCGAGAAATATCTGGGCGGGGATTTCCATGTCCTGGCCAGCTACGGCCATATCCGTGACCTGCCGCCCAAGGACGGATCGGTCGATCCCGACAATGGCTTTGCCATGTCCTGGGAAAATTATGGCGACAAGGGCAAGCAGCTCAAGGCCATCGCCGACGAGGCGAAGAAGGCCACGCGATTGATCCTGGCGACTGACCCTGATCGCGAAGGGGAAGCGATCAGCTGGCATGTGCAGGAAGTGTTGCGCGCCAAGAAGGCGCTGCCGCAAACGGTCGACCGGGTGACGTTCAACGCCATCACCAAGGCAGCGGTGCTGGACGCGATGGCCAAGCCGCGCGCGCTGGACGAGGATCTGATCGACGCCTATCGGGCGCGCCGCGCGCTCGACTATCTGGTGGGCTTCACCCTGTCGCCGGTGCTGTGGCGCAAGCTGCCCGGCGCCAAGTCGGCCGGCCGCGTCCAGTCGGTCGCGCTGCGCCTGGTGGTGGAGCGCGAGCGCGAGATCGAAAGCTTCAGCCCCCAAGAATATTGGTCGATCGCGGCCGAGATGGAGCAGGGCGGGCAGGGCTTCACCGCGCGCCTGGTCCGCTGGAAGGGCGAGAAGATCGACCGCCTGACCATCGGCAAGGAAGGCGACGCTATGGCCGCCAAGGCGGACGTGGAGGCTGGGCGCTTCACCGTCGATAAGGTCGAGACGAAGCCGCTCACCCGGAATCCCCCGCCGCCCTTCACCACCTCGACCCTGCAGCAGGAAGCCGCGCGCAAGCTGGGCTTTTCGGCCAGCCACACGATGCGGATCGCGCAGCAGCTCTACGAGGACGGCGCGATCACCTATATGCGTACCGACGGCGTGCAGATGGACGGCAGCGCCATCTCCGCCGCGCGCAAGGCGATCGCGGAACGCTATGACGGCGGCTATCTGCCCGAAAAGCCGCGCCAATATCAGACCAAGGCGAAGAATGCGCAGGAAGCGCACGAAGCCATTCGTCCGACCGAATTCCATCGCGACAAGGTCGGCGGCGGCGATCATGCGCGCCTCTATGACCTGATCTTCAAGCGCGCGCTGGCGAGCCAGATGGCGTCGGCCCGGCTGGAGCGCACCACCATCGACATGGTCGACGGCAGCGGCAGCCATACGCTGCGCGCCACCGGCCAGGTGGTGATCTTCCCCGGCTTCCTCGCCCTTTACGAAGAAGGTCGCGACGACGCCGAGGATGACGACAGCAAGCTGCTGCCGCGCCTGAACGAAGGCGACGCGCCGGCCAAGAAGAAGGTGAGCGCCGAACAGCATTTCACTCAGCCGCCGCCGCGCTATTCCGAAGCCTCGCTGGTCAAGAAGCTGGAAGAGCTGGGCATCGGTCGCCCGTCGACCTATGCCTCGACGCTGCAGGTTCTGAAGGACCGCGACTATGTCCGCGTCGAGAAGAACCGCTTCTTTGCCGAGGAGAGCGGGCGTCTGGTGACGGCCTTCCTGGAGCGCTTCTTCGAACGCTATGTTTCCTATGACTTCACCGCGGGTCTTGAGGACGAGCTGGACGAGATTTCCGGCGGCCGCGCCCAGTGGCAGGAAGTGCTCGAAGCCTTCTGGAAGGACTTCAAGCCCAAGACCGCCGAGATCATGGAGCAGAAGCCGTCCGACATCACGGCCGAGCTGGACAAGTTCCTGGAGCCGATGCTGTTCCCGCCCAAGGCGGACGGCAGCAATTCGCGCGCCTGCCCGCTCTGCGCTGATGGCCAGCTGTCGCTGCGCGGTGGTCGCTTCGGCGCGTTCATCGCCTGCTCCAACTATCCCGAGTGCAAATATACCCGCAAGTTCGGCCAGCCGGGCGGCAGCGATGGCGCCGATACCGGCCCCGAAATCCTGGGCCAGCACCCCGAAACCGGGCAGGACATCGTCAAGAAGTCCGGCCGCTTCGGCCCCTATATCGAGATGGGCGAGGGCAAGGAGGCCAAGCGCGGATCGATCCCCAAGGATCTGCCCGATGGTGAGATGACGCTCGATTGGGCGATCAAGCTGCTGAGCTTGCCGCGCGAGGTCGGCCTGCACCCGGAAACCGGGCTGCCGATCGTTGCCAATATCGGCCGCTTCGGTCCCTATCTGCTGCATGACGGCAAATATGGCCGCCTGTCCTCGACCGCCGAGATTTTCGAGGTGGGCATGAACATGGCCGTCGCCAAGCTCGCCGATGCGGCGAACAAGGGCGGGCGTGGCGGTTCGTCGCGCGAGCCGTTGAAGGTGCTGGGCAAGCATCCGCGCACCGAGGTGGAGATCAAGCTGATGGCGGGCCGCTATGGCCCCTATGTCACTGACGGCACGACCAACGCGACCCTGCCCAAGACGATCGAGCAGGATGCGCTGACCCTGGAGGAAGCGGCCCAGCTGATCGATGCGCGCGCGGCGGCTGCTCCGGCCAAGAAGGGCAAGAAGGCGCCGGCGAAAAAGGCGGCCGCCAAGAAGCCGGCGGCGAAGAAGGAAGCGGGCGAGAAGAAGCCCGCCGCCAAGAAGGCCCCGGCCAAGAAGAAGGCGGCGGCGGAATAATACGCCATCGCCCTGGTCGCTTGCTGCGGGGCTAGCCCCAATGATGGGCGGCAGCGATCAGGGTGCCGGCGGCCAGGATGGCGGCGGCGATCCATTTCGCGCCATTGTCGGGCGGTGATGGCGTGGCGGGCGTCGTGTCTGCCTCCAGCCGGCGCGTCAGCGCGCGCAGCAGGCGCGGGGCGTCGTCGGCGATGCGCGAGAGTTCGAGCAGCAGGGCAACGGTCTTTTCCGGGGCATGGGCCGCCGCGACCTGGTTCATCACCAGCCGGCCGCGCGCCTTCTGCAGCGCCTGCGACAGGTCGAAGCCGGGCTGGATCGCGCCCAGCACCCCGTCCATGGTGATCAGCGCCTTGAAGATGAGGGCAAGGTCGGGCGGCAGCACCAGCCCCTCCTTGCGCAGCAGCGGAAAGAAGTCGGCGACCATGCGCGTCAGCACCAGCGGGCCGCTGCCATGGCGCGCGACCAGTTGCTCGGCGGCGTCCAGCACCCGGCCGGGATCGGGCGCGCTGGCCTTTGACCAGACCATCAGCGTGTCGGCCAGGGTGCGCGCGTCGCCGGAGCGCAGCGAGAGGATGAAGGACAGGAATTCCTGCCGCCGCCGCGCGCTGACATGGCCTATCAGGCCGAGGTCGAGCAAGGCAAGCCGGTCGCCGGGCAGGCAGAGAAGGTTGCCGGGATGCGGATCGCCATGGAAGCGGCCATTGACCAGCACCATGTCGAGCACCAGCGCGGCGCCAAGGTCGGCGATCGCTGTCGGATCGATACCGGCCGCGCGCAAGGCATCGTCGTCGCGCGGCGGCACCCCGTCGATATAGTCCATCACCAGCACGGTTTCGGCGCAATAGCGCCAGTGGATCGCCGGGATGAGCACGGCCGGGTTGTCGGCCAGGTCTTCGCGCAGCCGGTCGGCATTGCGGCCTTCCTGGGTGAAATCCAGTTCCTCCAGCACGGTGTCGAGCAATTGCTGCACCAGCGCCTGGGGCTGGAAACGGCGCGCCTCGCGGCTGCTCGCTTCGACGATGCCGGCCAGATGGGTGATGAGGCGCAGGTCCGCCTCCATCGCCTTGCGGATGCCCGGCCGGCGGATCTTGACCACCACCTCCTGCCCGTCGGTCAGTGTGGCGCGATGAACCTGTGCCATGGAGGCGGCGGCGAGCGGGGCCGTGTCGAAACGGGCGAAGGCGGTTTCGACCGGTTCGCCAAGCACCGCTTCGAGGCGCGGGCGGAGCTGATCAAAGGGCAGGGTCGGCGCGTCGCTGTGCAGCTTGCCGAATTCGGCGATCCACGCTTCGGGCAGCAGATCCTGCCGGGTGGCGAGGATCTGGCCCAGCTTCACATAGGTCGGGCCGAGCGCCTCCATCGCCTGCCGGGTGCGGCGCGGCAGGTCGGGCGGATCGGCGGCGGCACTGTTATCGCCTTTCGCCAGTCCCAGCCGGGCGAGCAGTATGTCGAGGCCGAAGCGGGTCGCGACGCTGGTAATCTCGGCCAGTCGTGCGCGATCCCGCGTGGCCACCATGATGGTCTTGAGCATGATGGCTCAACGACCGGGATGGCGATTATGTTTCGGTTGAGTAATCGAACCCCGATCCGTTCGTTTCGAGCGTGTCGAGAAACGCGCGCGCAGCGCTCTCCGCTTCTCGACCAGGCTCGAAGCGAACGGTCGTCAGTCAGTCGACCCAGTCGAGGCCGATGTCGCGATAGATGAAGCGGTCTTCTTCCCAGTCTTCCTTCACCTTGACGTGGAGGTAGAGGTGGACCTTGACGCCCAGGAGGTTGGCCAGTTCGGCACGCGCCTTGGACCCGATTTCCTTGAGGCGCTGGCCACCCTTGCCCAGCACGATCGCGCGCTGGCTGGAGCGGCCGACCAGGATCTGCTGGTGGATTTCGACCGAACCGTCGTCGCGCTCCTTATACTGCTCGGTATCGACCGCCGCGGCATAGGGCAGTTCGGCGTGGAGCTGGTGATAAAGCTGTTCGCGGGTGATTTCGGCCGCCAGCATGCGGTCGGTCGCGTCCGACACCTGATCCTCGGGGAAATGCCAGGGGCCTTCGGGCATGGCGTTCGCAAAGGCGGTCTTGAGTTCGGGCAAGCCATCGCCGGTCGCGGCGGAAACGAAGAAGGTCTCTTCGAATTCCAGTTCCTCATAGAGGCGCTGGGTATGGACCAGCAGCTTCTCCTTGACCGCGATGTCGACCTTGTTGAGCACCAGCCATTTGCGTTCCGGCCGGGCCTTCAGCGCAGCGATGATCGGCTCCATCTTGGCGCCAAGGCCCGCCTTGCCATCGACCAGCAGGACGATCAGGTCAGCGCCCTGCGCGCCGCCCCAGGCAGCCTGCACCATCGCGCGATCGAGGCGGCGACGCGGCGCGAAAATGCCGGGCGTGTCGACCAGCACCATCTGCGCGTCGCCCTCGATCGCGACGCCCATGACGCGGGTGCGCGTGGTCTGCGCCTTGGGGCTGGTGATCGCCACCTTCTGCCCGACAAGTGCATTGACCAGCGTCGACTTGCCGGCATTGGGGGCGCCGACGATGGCGATGACGCCACAGCGCTGATTTTCAAACTCGATGGTCAATCACATGCTCCGTTCGCTCCACGCCAATGCGCGGAGACGTCTTCCTAAACCAAAATGAATGTTGGGGACAGGCTTAGCCCGCCAATTGCTCCAGCAGGGCTTTCGCGGCAGCGGTTTCGGCTTCCTGCTTGGAGCCGCCGGTGGCGCTCGCCTCGCCCGCGCCCTTGATCGAGACGGTGACGGTGAAGCGCAGCGCATGGTGCGGCCCCGACCGGTCCGTCATCACATATTCGGGCGGCTTGCGCTTGTTCGACGCGGCCCATTCCTGCAGCGCCGATTTGGGGTGGCGCGGCGCGGCGGTCTGGGTGTCGACCCGGTCGCCCCACAGGCGACGGACCAATGTGCGTGCCTCGTCCAGTCCTGCCTCCAGATAGAGGGCACCGATCAGCGCCTCCATCACGTCGCCCAGC
This sequence comes from Sphingobium sp. L-44, assembly GCF_056859495.1. NCBI lineage: Bacteria > Pseudomonadati > Pseudomonadota > Alphaproteobacteria > Sphingomonadales > Sphingobiaceae > Sphingobium > Sphingobium sp. L-44. The sequence continues at coordinate 87,072 of NZ_JBSXOQ010000097.1, forward strand.
ACATTGTCGCTGTCGGCGGCGCCATCGTCGCGGGCCTGCTTGCCCAGCACCAGATGGGTCGGCACGCCGGCAGCGCGGGCCACCTGCGCGCAGGTTTCGCCCGAGACCAGCGCGTTGAAACGACGCGACAGCTTGCCTTCCGGTTCGGCCGGGAAGCGGGCATAGAGCCATTCGGCGATCAGCAGCCCCAGGATGCGGTCGCCCAGAAATTCCAGCCGTTCGTAATTTTCCGCCTTGGCGCTGCCATGGGTCAGCGCCTGTTCGAAGGCAGCGGGGTTGATCGGCGCTCGGCCGATCAGCGCGATCAGCCAGGCTGCGGTATCAGGCCTGTGCGAAGCCACCATCAAAAGCCTTCCCCGATCCGGCTCCAGCGCGCGGCGGTGAACCAGGTCCAGGGCAGCAGCCAGTTGGCGCTGCCGTCGGTCGAGAAGACCGAAACAAGTGCCTTGCCGACCAGATTTTCCTCGGGGACGAGGCCGATGCCGCCGCCTTCGACCGCCGGGAAGCGGCTGTCGGCGCTGCGATCGCGATTGTCGCCCATCATGAAGAGATGGCCTTGCGGCACCAGCACGGTGTCACGGTCGTCGGCGGCGCCATCGGGCACCAGGTCGAGGACGTTATAGCTCTTGCCGCCCGGCAGAGTCTCGCGGAACTGGGGATAGCGGCACTGCTTGCCACCGCCCGGCGCGGCCTGTTCGAATTCGGGGCGATAGCAGGGGGAGGGGCTGCCTTCCTTCTGCGCGGCATCTTCCATGTTGGGCGTCACCGGAATGACGAGGTCGGCGACCTTCTGCTTCGGGATCGCCTGGCCATTCAGATAGACGGTGCCGCCGCGGACCGAGATCATGTCGCCCGGCAGGCCGATCACCCGCTTGATATAGTCGTTCTTCTGGCTCGGCGGCGCCTTGAACACCACCACGTCGCCGCGCTGTGGCGTCGAGGCGAAGATGCGGCCGGGGATCAGCGGCACCGAGAAGGGCAGCGAATAGCGCGAATAGCCATAGGGCCATTTGGCGACCAGCAGATAGTCGCCGATCAAGAGGCGCGGCTGCATCGATTCCGAGGGGATGTTGAAGGGCGAGACGATGAAGCTGCGCAGGACGAAGACGAACACCGCCAGCTTGGCGAGGAACCAGATGAAGTCCCGCGTTTCTGATTTTGCGCTCATGTCTGCCTAATGTTCCTTCAAGATCGTGCCGCGCTGCGACGTATCACTGCGGCCTGTCGCGGCTTTTGCGGGGTCGCCCGCGCCGCGTCAAGCGCGTGGACGATGCAATGCGTGCCGCTTTTGGATAAGGAGAGGAAGAATCGACCGGTGCAGCGTCGATATCGACCAACGACCAAGAGGATCTCCCGCATGTCCAGTCCCGCACTGGCGGCCCTTGCCGCCCTGCCTCAAGCTGAACTCAAGACCATCTTCGAGAGTGATCCCGACCGCCTGTCCAAGCTTGTGCTGAGCCATGGGCCGCTGCGCTTCGACTGGTCCAAGACGCACCTGACCGACGATCTGGTCGACGGCTTCCTGAAGCTGGCGCAGGAACAGGATTTTGCCGGCCGGCGCGAGGCGTTGTTCGCGGGCGAGGCGGTCAACAATACCGAAGGCCGCGCGGCAGAGCACACGGCCCAGCGCGGCGTCGGCAATGCCGACAGCGTGGCGCTGGCCAAGGCGTTGCACAATCGCACCCGCGCGCTGATCGACGCGATCGAGGCAGAGGCGCTCGGCCCGATCCGGCATATCCTGCATATCGGCATCGGCGGGTCGGCGCTTGGGCCCGACCTGATCGTCGATGCGCTGGGCGGCGACGGCATGCGCTATGATGTCGCGATCGTCTCCAATGTCGACGGCACGGCGCTCGAAAAGGCGATGGATGCCTTCGACCCCGACGCCACGCTGATCGCGATCGCATCCAAGACCTTCACCACCAGCGAAACCATGCTGAACGCGGCGAGCGCAATCAACTGGATGGTCGAGGCGGGTGTCGAAGACCCTTATGGCAAGATCATCGCGCTGACCGCCGCGCCGGAAAAGGCGATGGAATGGGGCGTGGACGAGACCCGCATCCTGCCCTTCCCCGAAAGCGTGGGCGGGCGCTATTCGCTCTGGTCGTCGATCGGCTTCCCCGCCGCGCTGGCGCTGGGCTGGGACGCGTTCGAAAGCCTGCTGGAGGGCGCGGCGGCGATGGACCGCCATTTCCAGCTGACCGATCCGCGCGAGAATATCCCGCTGATCGCTGCCTTCGTCGATCAATATTATGCCCGCGTGCTGGGCTGCGAGACCCGCGCCCTGTTCGCCTATGACGAGCGGCTGGCGCTGCTGCCCTCCTATCTCCAGCAGCTGGAGATGGAGAGCAACGGCAAGTCGGTGAAGCTGGATGGCTCGCCGGTCGATGGGCCGACCGCGCCGATCACCTGGGGCGGCGTCGGCACCGATGCGCAGCATGCCGTGTTCCAGCTGCTGCACCAAGGCACGATCCTGACCCCGGTCGAGTTCATCGCCTCGATCGAGCCGGGCAATGCGCTCGACCCGGCGCACCATCGCGCGCTGCTGGTCAATTGCTTCGCCCAGGGCGCGGCATTGATGCGCGGCAAGGACAATGAAGACCCGGCGCGCGCCTATGCCGGCAACCGCCCGTCGACCACCATCCTGATGGATGATGTGAACCCGGAGGCGCTGGGCGCGCTGATCGCCTTTTACGAGCATCGCACCTTCGCCAATGCCGTGCTGATGGGGATCAATCCCTATGACCAGTTCGGCGTCGAACTGGGCAAGGAGATCGCCAAGTCGATCGAGGCCAATGGCCCGACCGGCTTCGACCCCTCGACCATGGCGCTGATCGAGATCGCTTTGGGCGAATAAGGCAATAACGAACGTTCGTTTCGGGCGATGTCGGGAAATGCTTCTCGACAGGCTCGAAGCGAACGGAAGTTGCAGCAAAAATTCCCATTTGTAACTGCGCCGTCCAGCCGCCATATCCGCCGCCAAGAATGTGCGCCGAGCGGAGACTGGCATGAGCGATTATGATTTCGACCTTTTCGTCATCGGCGCAGGATCGGGCGGGGTGCGCGCGTCGCGCGTCGCTGCCGCGCATGGCGCCAAGGTCGCGGTGGCCGAGGAGTTTCGCGTTGGCGGCACCTGCGTCATCCGCGGCTGTGTGCCCAAGAAGCTGCTCATCTATGGCGCACATTTCGCCGAGGATCTGAAGGACGCCCGCCGCTTCGGCTGGAACGTGCCGGACTGCGGCTTTGAATGGGCGACGCTGCGCGACAATGTGCTGGCCGATGTCGACCGGCTCGAAGGGCTCTACACCAACACCCTCAACAGTCATAAGGTCGAGCTGATCGCCGAACGGGTGACGGTGACCGGGCCGCATAGCGTGAAGCTTGCCAGCGGACGCGAAGTGACGGCCAAGGTCATCCTGGTCGCGACCGGTGCCTGGCCGCTGATCCCCGAGGTGGAGGGCGCCGAACATGGCATCACCTCCAACGAGGTGTTCCATCTGGACGAATGCCCCAAGCGCATCGTGATCGTTGGCGGCGGTTATATCGCCAATGAATTTGCCGGCATCTTCCACCAGTTCGGCAGCCATGTGACGATGGTCAACCGGGGCGGCACGCTGCTGCGCGGTTATGACGAACAGATCCGCGACCGCCTGCTCCAGATTTCGACGATGAAGGGGATTAATTTCCGCTTCAACGCGCAGATGGAAAAGATCGAGAAGAAAGAGGATGGCACTTTGTGCGTCCACTTCAAGAATGGCGATCCAGTCGCGGCCGATATCGTGCTGTTCGCCACTGGCCGCCGTCCGCACACCGATGGTCTGGGGCTGGAGAATGCCGGCGTCGAGATCGACGAGAAGGGCGCGATCAAGGTCGACGAATATAGCCGCACCAGCTGTGAGAGCATCTATGCGGTGGGTGACGTCACCGACCGGCTGCAACTGACCCCGGTGGCGATCCGCGAGGGCCATGCCTTTGCCGACACCGTGTTCGGCAACAATGCGCGCACCGTCGACTATAGCTGCGTGCCCTCGGCCGTGTTCAGCCATCCGCCGCTGGCGGGCGTCGGCCTGACCGAAGCGCAGGCCAAGAACAAATATGGCACGGTGAAGGTCTATACCTCCGACTTCCGGCCGATGAAGAATGTGCTGGCCGGACGCGACGAGCGGGCGCTCTACAAGATGGTCGTGGACGCCACCACCAACAAGGTGGTGGGCCTGCACATGATCGGCCCGGATGCGCCGGAAATCCTGCAGGCAGCCGCCGTCGCGGTGAAGGCAGGCCTCACCAAGCAGGATTTCGATGATACGGTCGCGCTGCACCCCAGCATGGCCGAAGAGCTGGTGCTGCTGAAATAAAGGCGGAGAACCAAAGATCCGTTCGCTTCGAGCGAAGTCGAGAAGCGCAGAGCGCTGCGCTCGCCGTTTCTCGACTTCGCTCGAAACGAATGGGCTTAGTTGTTGGCTACAAAGGTAATCACCAGCGCATCGCGCCAGGCGGGCTGGGTCGGATCGACGGCGTGGATCTCGGTCACGCCGTGGAAGATGCGATGATCGTCGATCAGCATCGCGTCGCCCGGTTGGGCCAGGGTGAATTCGCCCATCGGCGTGCCATCGGCGGCGCCGATGCGGGTGACGCCCTCGCGCACGTTGCGGCGCTCGACCAGCATCACGAAGACCCGGTCGACGCCGTCGCGGTGCATGCCCTCGGGCGTCGGACGGCCAAGCTCCCCCGGCTTCGCCTCGATCCGGAACTGGTGCATCTCGACATGCCAGTCGCCCGATGATGCCGGATCGAAATGGCCGGCGCAAAAGGCGAGCAGCGCCTGCGTCACCGGCAGCGCGATCGTGGCATCCTCGACAGGATCGAACCAGCGCTGCACGTCGCCGTTCAGCGGGTTATAGTCGCGGCTCTGATAATGGGGCTGGTGCGGCTGGCGGACGAACTGCCCGGCAGCGCAGCGAAAGGTGGCGTGGCGGCGGCGGCGATAACGGCCGCCATCGGCCATGAAGAGGTCGGGGCCAAGATCGTCCCAGCTGCGGGCAAAGGGCGCCCAGTCGGCCACGCCGATATCCAGCTGATGCAACAGGTCTGCGCCGGCCAGGCGGGCATAGCCATCCTGTTCCAGCGCCTGGTCGATGGTGGGCAGGCAGTCCGTATCGCTCATTTCCATCCTCATAGGCAGAGGAGGAAACGAGCGACAGGGCCAGTTGCCACAAGCAGGATTGTGATGGATGCGCGCGCAAACCTCCGTTTTTCGAGGTTGGCGCTAGGCCGTCAGTAGATGGTGGGCACCATGCCGCCTTCGACCTTGACGGCCGCGCCATTGGTGGCGGCGGCCAGCGGGCTGGCGAGATAGGCGGTCATTGCGCCGACTTCATCGGCTTCGATCAGCCGCTTGATCAGCGAGAGCGGACGCAGCTTGGTGAAGAATTCGGCCTCGCGCTCGGCTTCGGACGCGTCCTTGTTCTCGACCACGGAGCGGATGAAATCGACAATGCCTTCCGAGCGCGTCGGGCCGGGCAGCACTGAGTTGACGGTGACGCCGGTGCCGCGCGTATGTTCGGCAAGGCCCCGCGAAATGGCGAGCTGGGCCGACTTGGTCATGCCATAATGGATCATCTCGGCCGGCGGCAGCAGGCCGCTTTCGCTGGCGATGAACAGGATGCGACCCCAGTTCTTTTCAAGCATCTTCGGGAAATAGTGGCGGGCAAGGCGGGCGCCGCTCACGACATTGACCTCGAACAGATGATGCCAGTCCGCGTCCGTGATGTCGGTGAAGTCCTTGGCCTCGTAGATGCCGAGATTATTGACGAGAATGTCGATGTCCGGGACGGCGGCGATCAGCGCGTCGGCGCCCGCAGCGGTGGCGGGATCGGCCAGGACCGGGCGGATGGTGCCGGCCTGCGAAAGCTCGGCCGCGGCGGCATCCAGCTTGACCTGGTTGCGGCCCGTGACGACGACCTCGACCCCTTCCTGCGCCAGGCGCTTGGCGATGGCGAAGCCGATGCCAGCGGTCGATCCGGTGACGAGGGCGGTCTTGCCCGAAAGCTGAAGATTCATGGTGCATTCCTCTAAAAAGTGACAGCGACGTTGACACCAAGATAGACTATTTATCATTGGTGATTAGATTGCACTTTCGCATTTCAGAAGTGATTTGAAATCATGGATAATCGGTTCGGCGACATCGAAACCTTCCTGATGGTGGCAGGCGAGGGCAGTCTGGCGGCGGCCGCCAAGGCGCTGCGCCTGACGCCGTCGGCGGTCAGCCGGTCGATCGCGCGGCTGGAACAGCGGCTGGGCGTCACCCTGTTGCGACGGACCACTCGCGCGCTGGCGCTCACGCCGGAAGGTGCCACCTATCGCGACCGGATGGCGGTGCTGCTGGGCGACATGATGGCGCTGGAGGCGGGGCTGGGCGAGGACCGGACCGCGCCGCGCGGGCTGCTGCGGATCAACGCGTCGCCTTCCTTCGGCATCGAATGCCTGATCCCGATCCTGCCCGGCTTTCGAGCACTATATCCGGCGGTGACGGTGGACCTGACCCTGTCCGACACGATCGTCGATCTGGTCGAGGAGCGGGCCGATATCGCCATCCGCATCGGCCCGCTGCGCGATACCAGCCTGCGGGCGAAGAAGCTGGGCCATAGCGCGATGGTGCTGGTGGCGAGCCCGGCCTATCTCGCCCGGCGCGGCACACCGCAGACGCCGGACGATCTGGACGATCATGATTGCCTGCGCTTCAGCTTCCGCCGCTCGGTCGACGGCTGGCCGTTCCGCATCGGCGGAAAGCTGGTCCAGCGACCGGTGCAGGGCAGCTTCTACGGCAATTCCGGGGAGGTGGTGCGCCAGATGGCGGTCGCCGGCGGCGGCATCGCCCGGCACGGCCATTTCCATGTCGCCAGCGACATCAGGGCGGGACGCCTGGTCGAAGTGCTGGCCGACTATAATCCCGGCGATGGCGAGGACATTCACGCCCTCTATGCCGCAGAAGATCGCACGGCGGCGCGGGTGCGCGCTTTTCTCGACTATCTGGACGGGGCGATGCCCGTGGTGGGCTGAAGGGGCACCCGCCGATGCCGGCGCCCCTTCGTCCGGTCAGAAGGCCACGACCATCGACCCGCTGATCGCGCGGGGCGAGCCGAGATAGGCGGTGGTGGCGGTGCTGGTGAGGCCGGTGCCCGAATAGCCGATATAGACCTTGTCGAACAGGTTGGTGACGTTGAGCTGGAAGAAGGTCTTCTTGAGGCCCCATTGCTCCAGCGAGAAGCGGGCGTCGAGATCGACCAGCGTATAGCCGGGCAGCTTCACCGTGTTGATGTCGTTGACATAGCGTTCGCCGGTCCGCTTGATCTGGAGGCCGAGGTCGACCGGGCCGAGCGTGCCCTGGATGCGGCTGCCCAGCGTATAGACCGGCGCGCCGGCCTCACGCTTGCCGGCGGTCGCGGCATAGGTGCTGGCGCCGGTCTGGACATCGTCCTTGATCTCCGACTTGAGGTAGGAGCCGAAGACGTAGAGCATCAGATCCTTGACCGGCCGCACCGCGACGCTGCCGTCGACGCCATATTTGTCGACGCGGCCGAGGTTGCGGGTCACGCTGCAATCGCAATCGGCGTCATAGGCGGTTGCCAGGCGGTTGTTGTAGCGGGTGTACCAGCCGGATAGCTGCGCCTGGACGATACCCGACTGATAGCGCACGCCAAGGTCGAACGCGTCGGACGTTTCCGGCTTGGGATTGCCCGAGCTGGAACCTTCGTCGAAATAGAGCGCGCCATAGAGGGCGTCGGTGCCGGGCACGGACAGGTTCTTGGCATAGCTGGTGAAGACGCTGGCCTTGCTGGTGAACTTGTAGGTGACGCCGAGGTTGGGCAGCAGCTTGTTATAGTCGAACTTGCGCGACTGCGGCGCGGCATAGGCGCTGTTGGCGGCCAGTTGGGCATCGATGCCGGCCTGGGTCGCCGGGCAGTTGACGTTGCCCGATGCGTCGGTGGTGACGCAATATTGATTGAGGTCGCGGCTGAAGAAGGGCATGCGCGCGCCCAGCAGCAGGATGACCTGATCGTCGAGATAGGAACCGCGATATTCGCCCGAAATCTGGTTCAGCGTGGCATAGGATAGCCGGTTGCGCTTTTGCACGACATTGCCGTCGGCATCGACGATCGGATTGTTGATCGGGAAGACATCGACCGGATCGCCATTGGCCTCCAGATAGCCGGCCTCGCCGGTCTGGCGATGGCGGGCACGGTCATAGGTGTAGGACAGGCGCAGGCGGTTGTCGGGGTCGATATCGTAGGACAGGTTGGCGATCACGCCATAGCGCTTGGTCACGGTCTGGCTGGGTGACAGGACGCGGACGAAATCCTGCGTGTCGCCATCGCCATTGAGGTCCACGCCGCCGACATAATAATATTGGGTCGAGCTGCTGGTGGCGGTGTTGCGGCTGTCCTTGAGATAATAGCCGCCCGTATTGCCGTCGGCGCTGGCGCCTTCATAGGCATAGGATGTGCCGCCGCCATTGGCCTTGGTATATTGGAAGCTGGGATCGACCGTCAGCGTGAGGCCGTTCGCCAGGGTGAAGCGCGAATTGAGCCGGACATTGCCGGTGTTGGATGGGTTGTAGCGCCGCTCGAACGCCGAACCGCAGCTATTGGCATAGTCCGTGACGCCGGTCTGCGGCGTGTCCACGGTGCAGGTCGCGGTGTCGTAGAAGCGGCCGTCGGTCGTGCCGGGGAAGGTCGCGGTGGTATAGGTCGACCCGTTGAAGGTGTTGCGGTTCTGGTTGTAATGGCCCGCCAGCGCGATGAAGTCGCCATTGCTGCCGATCGGCTGGTAGATCTTGCCATTATATTGCTGTTTATCGACGCCGCCATAATTGGTGTATGTCGACTTGTTGGTCGCGCGCGAGGCGGAGAACCAGGCCTTGGTGCCAAAGGGCGTGAAGACGCCGGTCTGGAACATGCCGAAGATGCGGTGATAGGCGCGATCATCGTCATTGCCGCGGGCGACGATATTGCCATAGCTGGCGCTGATCATCGCGCCCATCTCGTCCGACGGCATCAGCGAACGGATGTTGATCGTGCCGCCGGCGGCCGAGGCGGTCGGACTGTCGACATCGGTCGAGCCCAGGCTGACGGTGGCCGCCTCGATGATTTCCGGGTCGAGCTGCTGGTTGGTATAGAGGGCGTAATTGCCCGAGTCATTGAGCGGAATGCCGTCGATCGTCTGCGACACGCGGTCGGAACTGAAGCCGCGCACGGTGAAGCTGCCGCCCAGCGATCCCCACGGGTCCTGGTTGGAGAAGCTGACGCCGGGCACCAGGTTCAGCGTTTCGTTGATCGCCTGGCCGGGGCGCTGGCGGGCGATGATTTCCTGGTCGAGCGTGACCTTGGCCTTGGGCGTCTCCGGGATCTTGACGCCGCCGACGCTCTGGTCGCCCTGCGCACCGGTGACGATGATGCTGTCCTCGAAATCCTGCGAGCCGGTCGATTGCGCGAGCGCGATCGTCGGCGCAGCCGCCACGACCAGCGCGGCGCTGCACATCAATAGCTGTTTCATTGACCCGAAATCCCTTTTTACCATGTGCGACAAGGGTGCCGATTATCTGTTCTGGCACCGAGCTGTCCGTGACAGTCCCGCCCTGCAACTGGGATTTCGCTATGACAATTTTATTAAAAGTGACACGACATATAAGTGAATTATATTTCAATATGCTGCATGATCTTAATGGTTAAAGACTAGTATTGAAATGTAAAAGTAACGTAGAATTTTATTTCGGATTTTCGTGCCATTATTACTTCGTGTCAGCCGATCCAGTAGGGCACGATCTGGCGATTGTCGGGGTCGACATGGATCGGGCGGTCGGCGGGTGGGAAGGCGCGCTGGTCGCAGCTCTGGCGCGAGCAGAGGCGGCAGGTGATGCCGATCGGCGTCGCGGCGCCTTCCTCCTGCAGATGCAGGCCGTCGGCATAGACGAAATTGGCCGCATGGGCGACCTCGCAGCCCAGCACTACGGCGAAACGGCGCGGGGTGCGCTTGTAGCTGCCGGACGGCTTCACCAGCCCCTTGGCCATCGAGACATAGCGCACGCCGTCGGGTGTCTCGCCAAGCTGCACATTGATGCGATCGGGCACGGCCACCGCCTCATGCACGTTCCACAGCGGGCAGGCGCCGCCGAAGCGGGCGAATTGCAGGCGGGTGGCACTGTGGCGCTTGGTGATGTTGCCGGCCATGTCGACCCGGCAGAAGAAGAAGGGGATGCCGCGCAGGCCCGGCCGCTGCAGGGTCGAGAGGCGATGGCAGGCCTGTTCGAAGCTGACGCCGAAGGTGCGGGCCAGCCGGTCGATATCATGGCGCATGGTCCGCGCCGCCTCGCGGAAGGGGGCGTAGGGCATCAGCAGCGCGCCGGCGGCATAATTGCCAAGGCCGATGGCGAGCAGCCGGTCGGCGCCGGTGACCGGCAGGCCGGCCTTGCGCACGACATCGGCGATCACCGCCTGACCCTCCAGCATCATCAGCTGGTGCGCCAGCATGAACTTGCGGCTTTCGGTCGGCAGGGCGGCGTTAATGAATAATTGCCGGTCGGCGGCGCGATAGGCGCGCAGCGCGCTGTCGGGTGTCTCGGCGATCAGCGTCTCGATGCCGTGGCGGCGGGCGAGCGCCTCGACCAGCATCCCTTCGTCCAGCACCTGGCCCTGGGCAAAGCTTTCGGCCATCTCCTCGGCCAGGCAGTCGAGGCTATGGACATAATTGCCCGCCTCATGAAACCAGTCGCGCGCCGCTTCCCAGGGCAGGCGGGCCTGCACCTCATGATCGTTGGCGATCGCCTCCTCGATCATGTTGATCCGCTCATTGGCGCGCATATGGGCGTTGTAGAGATCGACATAGCGGGCCGCGAACTCGGGAAATTGCAGATGCAGCTTCTCGATCCGTTCCGGCTCCAGTGCCGGGCCAGGCAGTTCGGGATGGGACAGGGCAAAGGCGAAGGCGCCCAGCAGCTGCTCGTCCTCGCGGCTGTCGAAACTGGCCCAGTCGGTGGGAAAGGCATTGGCGAGCGCGGCCTTGACCTTGGCGGTCAGCGGGCGATCGTCATTTTCCATCTGCGAAAGATAGGATACGGATATGCCCAGTGCCTGCGCCATCGTCGCCTGGTCCATGCGATGGTCCAGGCGCAGCTGGCGCAGGCGTGGACCTGCGAATATACGATTGCCGCGTGCCATAATCCTTACCCTAATTTGCGAAGTCGCGATTTGCAAATTGGCAAATTTACATTTGCGAACCTTGTGTTCGGCTGAGTAGGGGAAGGGCAAGGCGGCGTCGGCCAAGCTATGGACGCCGCGAATTTGGAGAGAAGCCTTTCATGTCGAAGCTCGCCATCATCGAACAGCTGGAAGCCAAGCGCGAGGGCGCCCGCATGGGCGGCGGCCAGCGCCGCATCGACGCGCAGCATGGCAAGGGCAAGCTGACCGCGCGGGAGCGGATCGAAGTGCTGCTGGACGAGGACAGCTTTGAAGAGCTGGACATGTATGTCGAGCATAACTGCATCGATTTCGGCATGGACGAGCAGCATATTCCCGGCGACGGCGTCGTGACCGGATCGGGCACGATCAACGGCCGGCTCGTCTATGTCTTCAGCCAGGACTTCACCGTCTATGGCGGTGCGGTGTCGGAACGGCACGCGATGAAGATCTGCAAGATCATGGATATCGCGATGAAGGTCGGGGCGCCGGTGATTGGCCTCAACGACAGCGGCGGCGCGCGCATCCAGGAGGGTGTCGCCTCGCTCGCCGGCTATGCCGAAATTTTCCAGCGCAATGTGCTGGCGTCGGGCGTGGTGCCGCAGATCAGCGTCATCATGGGGCCGTGCGCGGGCGGCGCGGTCTATTCGCCAGCGATGACCGACTTCATCTTCATGGTGAAGGACAGCAGCTTCATGTTCGTGACCGGGCCTGACGTGGTCAAGACCGTCACCAACGAGGTGGTGACGCAGGAGGAGCTGGGCGGCGCGATCACCCACACGACCAAGTCGGGCGTGGCGGACGTGGCGTTCGAGAACGACATCGAAGCGCTGCTGGCGGTGCGCGATTTCGTCGACTTCCTGCCCGCGTCCAACAAGGAGCCGGTGCCCGAGCGGCCGAGCGCCGACCCGTGGGACCGGCTGGAGGACAGCCTCGACACGCTGATCCCGGCCAATGCCAACCAGCCCTATGACATGCACGAACTGATCCGCAAGGTGGTGGACGAGGGCGACTTCTTCGAGGTGCAGCCGGCGCATGCGGGCAATATCCTGTGCGGTTTCGGCCGGATCGAGGGCAAGACGGTGGGCATCATCGCCAACCAGCCGATGGTGCTGGCCGGCGTGCTCGACATCAACTCGTCCAAGAAGGCCGGCCGCTTCGTGCGCTTCTGCGATGCGTTCGATATCCCGATCGTCACCTTCGTCGACGTGCCGGGCTTCCTGCCGGGCACCGCGCAGGAGCATTCGGGCATCATCAAGCATGGTGCCAAGCTGCTCTTCGCTTATGCCGAGGCGACCGTGCCGAAGATCACCGTCATCACCCGCAAGGCCTATGGCGGCGCCTATGACGTGATGAGCTCCAAGCATCTGCGCGGCGACCTCAACTATGCCTGGCCGACCGCCGAGATCGCGGTGATGGGTGCCAAGGGCGCGGTCGAGATCATCTTCCGCGGCAAGACGCCCGAAGAGATTGCCGAGAAGACCCAGGAATATGAAGACCGCTTCGCCAACCCCTTCGTGGCGGCGAGCAAGGGCTTCATCGACGAGGTGATCCAGCCGCATTCGACCCGGAAGCGGATTGCGCTGGGCCTGCGCAAGCTGCGCAACAAGGCGCTGGATAACCCGTGGAAGAAGCACGACAATATTCCGCTCTAAATAACGACGTCATCCCCGCGAAAGCGGGGATCCATCCCCCACATCGCTTCTTGGGGATGGGTCGGGAGATGGATTCCCGCTTTCGCGGGAATGACGACATTGGGAATGATGTGATGAAACTCGGCCGTCTCAACCATATCGGCATCGCGACGCCTTCGCTGGAGGCTTCGCTCGCTTATTATCGCGACATCATGGGCGCGACGCTGACGCATGAACCGTTCGACCTGCCCGCGCAGGGGGTGAAGGTGTGCTTTGTCGACACGCCGGGCGAGGGCGGCACCGCCGGCACGCAGATCGAGCTGATCGAGCCGCTGGGCGAGAACAGCCCGATCCACGGCTTCATCGCCAAGAACCCGGCCGGCGGGCAGCATCATATGTGCTATGAAGTGCCCGACATCATGGAAGCCAAGGCCTGGTTCGAGGGGCTGGGGAAGAAGGTGCTGGGTGAGCCGCGCATCGGCGCCCATGGCACGCCGATCTTCTTCGTCCACCCCAAGGATATGAACGGGGTGCTGACCGAGATCATGGAGACGCCGAAGGACGGCGCGCATTGAATTACGTCATGCCGGACTTGATCCGGCATCCCGCTTCTTTTCAGCAAGCGGGATGAAGATAGCGGGACCCCGGCTCAAGGCCGGGGTGACGAACGGGTAGGATAGGACACGCATGACCGAGAAGCCGACGCTGGACGCATGGGCCGCCGCTGCCGCCAAGGAAGTGAAGGGCAAGGATTTGAACTGGGATACCCCGGAAGGTATCACGGTGAAACCGGTCTACACCGCCGAGGATGTGACCGTCGATCCGGGCCTGCCCGGCTTTGCCCCCTTCACCCGCGGCGTGCGGGCGTCCATGTATGCGGGCCGTCCCTGGACCATCCGCCAATATGCGGGCTTCTCGACCGCCGAGGAATCCAACGCCTTCTATCGGCGCAATCTGGCTGCCGGCCAGAAGGGTCTCTCGGTCGCCTTCGACCTCGCCACCCATCGCGGCTATGACAGCGATCATCCCCGCGTCGTCGGCGATGTCGGCAAGGCCGGCGTGGCGATCGACACGATCGAGGACATGAAGATCCTGTTCGACGGTATTCCGCTCGACAAGATGAGCGTGTCGATGACCATGAACGGCGCGGTGATCCCGATCCTCGCCTTCTTCATCGTCGCGGGCGAGGAGCAGGGGGTCGAGCGCAAGCTGCTCGACGGGACCATCCAGAACGACATCCTCAAGGAGTTCATGGTCCGCAACACCTATATCTACCCGCCCGAACCCTCGATGCGGATCATCAGCGACATTTTCGGCTATACGTCGCGCGAGATGCCCAAATTCAACAGCATCTCCATTTCCGGCTATCATATGCAGGAAGCCGGCGCGACGCAGGTGCAGGAACTGGCCTTCACCATCGCGGATGGGGCGGAATATGTGCGCTATGGCGTGGCGAGCGGCCTCGACATAGACAAGTTTGCCGGGCGCCTCAGCTTCTTCTTCGCCATCGGCATGAACTTCTTCATGGAGATCGCCAAGCTGCGCGCCGCACGCGTGCTGTGGCACCGGGTCATGACGAAGCTGGGCGCGCAGGACGAGCGCTCGAAGATGTTGCGCACCCATTGCCAGACGTCGGGCGTCAGCCTCACCGAGCAAGACCCGTATAACAACGTCATGCGCACCACGATCGAGGCGATGGCGGCGATGCTGGGCGGCACCCAGTCGCTCCACACCAATGCGCTCGACGAAGCGATCGCGCTGCCGACCGATTTTTCGGCCCGCATCGCGCGCAACACGCAGATCGTGATCCAGGAAGAGACCGGCATGTGCAATGTCGTCGATCCGCTGGGCGGCAGCTATTATATCGAGGCGCTGACCCAGCAGCTGGTCGACGCCGCGCAGGAAATCATCGACCGCGTGGAAGCCGAAGGCGGCATGGCCAAGGCCGTGGGCGCGGGCTGGCCCAAGGCGATGATCGAAACCGCCGCCGCCGCCCGTCAGGCGCGCGTCGACCGGGGCGAGGACGTCATCGTCGGCGTCAACAAATATCGCCTGGCGAACGAAGACCTGCTCGAAACCCTCGAAGTCGACAACACCAAGGTTCGCGAAGCCCAGATTGCCCGCATCAACCGGGTGAAGGCGCAGCGCGACGAGGATGCCTGCCAGGCTGCGTTGCAGGCGCTGCGCGATGCAGCCGCCGCGCCGCAGTCGATCGAGACCAATCTGCTCGCCCATGCCGTCGAGTGCGCCCGTGCGCGCGCCACGCTCGGCGAAATCTCCGCCGCCATGGAAGACAGCTTCAACCGCTATGGCACCCAGCCGACGCCGGTGAAGGGCGTCTATGGCGCGCCCTACAAGGATGACAGCCGCTGGAAACAGGTTCTCGACGGGGTGCAGGCCGTCGAACGGCGCCTCGGCCGCAAGCCCAAACTCCTCGTCGCCAAGATGGGGCAGGACGGGCACGACCGGGGCGCCAACATCATCGCGTCGGCCTTTGGCGACATGGGCTTCGATGTCGTGTCCGGCCCGCTGTTCCAGACGCCGGAGGAAACGGTGGTGCTGGCGCTCGACAGCGGTGTCGATGTGGTCGGCGCCTCGTCGCTCGCCGCCGGGCACAAGACGCTGATCCCGGAACTGATCAACCGGCTGCGCGACCACGGCCGTAGCGACATCAAGGTGATCGCCGGCGGGGTCATCCCGCCGCAGGATTATGACTATCTTCGTGACGCAGGGGTTCAGGGCATTTATGGGCCGGGTTCCAATGTCGTGGAGTGCGCCGCCGATGTGCTGCGCCTGCTCGGCCACAACATGCCCCCGGCGGGGCTAGAGGAAGCTGCGTAAATGAATACCCCCTGCACCCTGACCGCCCGCAACGACTGGACGCGGGAGGAAATCGCCGCGCTGTTCGACCTGCCCTTTGGCGACCTGATGTTCGAAGCGCAGTCGATCCACCGCGCCAATTTCCCGCGCAACGAGGTGCAACTGTCGACCCTGTTGTCGATCAAGACCGGCGGCTGCCCGGAGGATTGCGGCTACTGCAACCAGTCGGCCTCGGCGGAAAGCGGCCTGAAGGCCGAAAAGCTGATGAGCGTGCAGGCGGTGATGCAGGCGGCAGCGCAGGCGAAGGACGCAGGGTCTTCGCGCTTCTGCATGGGCGCGGCCTGGCGCAACCCCAAGGATCGCGACATGCCCGCCATCGTCGAGATGGTGAAGGGCGTGCGCCAGATGGGCATGGAAACCTGCATGACGTTGGGCATGCTGAGCGAAAGCCAGGCCGATATGCTCGCCGAAGCAGGCCTCGATTATTACAACCATAATATCGACACCTCGCCCGAACATTATGAGAAGGTCATCACCACCCGGACCTTCGACGATCGTCTGGTGACGCTGGAAAATGTCCGCAATTCGGGCATCAATGTCTGCTCGGGCGGCATCGTCGGCATGGGCGAGGCGCGCGAGGATCGTGTCGGATTCCTCCATGCGCTGGCCGTGCTGCCGGTCCATCCGCAGAGCGTGCCGATCAACGCGCTGGTTCCGGTCAAGGGCACGGTGCTGGGCAATATGCTGGCCGACACCCCGCTCGCCAAGATCGACGAGATCGAGTTCGTGCGCACCGTCGCGGTTGCGCGGATCGTGATGCCGGAATCCATGGTGCGCCTGTCCGCGGGTCGCGAGAGCATGTCGGATAGCTGCCAGGCGCTCTGCTTCATGGCCGGCGCGAACAGCATCTTCACCGGCGACAAGCTGCTGACCACCGCCAATGCCGGCGACAATGCCGATGCGGCGCTCTTCGCCAAGCTCGGCGTCGTGCCGATGCAGGCCGAAGTGAAGGTTGAGCTGGAGGCTGCGGAGTGAAAATCGCGCCCACCCTCGTCACCCCGGCCTTGAGCCGGGGTCCCGCTTCTTCTCTGCCGTCGCGGGGGAAGAAAGCGGGATGCCGGATCAAGTCCGGCATGACTAAGGTGGGTTTGGTGTTTGAATGGAAGGAATGACACGCCGCCGGCAGATATGGGTGACGGTGTGGACGAGCCTTTTGCTCGTTCCCGTTCTCCTGCTGCTATTCGGCTGGTCGATGATGGAATGCTCGGACGCTGATCCGTGTCCGACGGGTGGGAAGATGCCTTTTGGAGAGGCCGCGGCGATTTTCGGTGTGATGCTGATGATCGGGCAGGGCATTTTCCTGAAATCGATCTGGAGAGGTCGATAAGCGGAATGGGATTGAGCCTCGCTTGAAAGAGCGGGGCGAACGAAACTGAACAAGGACTGGGACAGGAAATATAATGGCAATCACCAAGATCCTGATCGCGAACCGTGGCGAAATTGCGTGTCGTGTCATGCGCACGGCCAAGAAGATGGGCATCAAGACCGTCGCGGTCTATTCCGATGCCGACGCGCGCGCGCCGCATGTGCTGATGGCCGATGAAGCCGTCCATATCGGCCCGCCGCCCGCCGCCCAGTCCTATCTGCTGGCCGACAAGATCATCGAGGCGTGCAAGGCGACCGGCGCGGACGCTGTCCATCCGGGCTATGGCTTCCTCTCCGAGCGCGAGAGCTTCCGCAAGGCGCTCGACGCCGAGGGCATCGTCTTCGTCGGCCCGCCCGCCAACGCCATCGCCGCCATGGGCGACAAGATCGAATCCAAGAAGCTCGCCATGGAAGCGGGCGTCAATGTCGTCCCCGGTTTTGTCGGCGTGATCGACGACACCGAACATGCGGTGAAGATCTCCAATGAGATTGGCTATCCGGTGATGATGAAGGCCTCGGCCGGCGGCGGCGGCAAGGGCATGCGCCTGGCCTACTCCGAACAGGATGTCCGCGAAGGCTTTGAAGCGACCAAGCGCGAAGGTCTCAACAGCTTCGGCGACGACCGCGTCTTCATCGAGAAGTTCATCGAAAGCCCGCGCCATATCGAAATCCAGGTGCTGGGCGACCAGCATGGCAATATCGTCTATTTGAACGAGCGCGAATGCTCGATCCAGCGCCGCCACCAGAAGGTGGTAGAGGAAGCGCCGTCGCCCTTCGTCAGCCCCGAAATGCGCAAGAAGATGGGCGAGCAGTGCGTCGCCCTGGCCCGCGCGGTCGGCTATTTCAGCGCCGGCACGGTCGAACTGATCGTCAGCGGCGAGGACAAGACCGGCGACGGCTTCTACTTCTTGGAAATGAACACCCGTTTGCAGGTCGAGCATCCCGTCACCGAGGAAATCACCGGCGTCGATCTGGTCGAGCAGATGATCCGCGTCGCCAATGGCGAAAAGCTGTCCTTCGGTCAGGCGGACGTGAAGATCAACGGCTGGTCGATCGAGAACCGCGTCTATGCCGAAGACCCCTATCGCGGCTTCCTGCCGTCGACCGGTCGCCTGATCCGCTACAACCCGCCCGAAACCGGCACGGATGAGAGCGGCGCACTGATCCGCGTGGATGACGGCGTGCAGGAAGGCGGCGAGGTGTCGATCTTCTACGATCCGATGATCGCCAAGCTGATCACCTGGGCGCCCACGCGTCTGGAAGCCATCGACAAGCAGATCGAGGCGCTCGACAAGTTCGAGATCGAGGGGCCGGGTAATAATATCGATTTCGTCTCCGCCCTGATGCAGCATGACCGCTTCCGCTCCGGCAACATCACCACCGGTTTCATCGCCGAGGAATATCCCGAGGGCTTCACTGGTGCGCCGGCTTCGCCGGAATTGCTCCAGCGCCTGTCGGCGATCGGCGCCTTCGCCGCCATGGCACAGGCCGACCGTGCGCGGCGGATCGACGGGCAGCTTGGCAAGCGCCTTAGCCCCCCAACCGGCTGGCAGGTGAAGATCGGGGACGCGGTTCATGACGTCGTGATCGACGGCGACGAGGTGACGGTCGATGGCGAGAGCCTCGACATGGCGCTGGAATATACGCCCGGCGATCGGCTGATCGAAGCGGAATTCGGCGAAGAGCAGCTGGCGGTGCGGATCGCGCCGATGCGGTCGGGCTTCGTGCTGACCGCCCATGGCGCCAGCCACAAGCTGCGTATCCTGCCTGCCCATGCCGCGCCCTATGCCGCGCACATGATCGAGAAGATCCCGCCCGATCTGTCGAAATATCTGA
Organism: Sphingobium sp. L-44; assembly: GCF_056859495.1. NCBI lineage: Bacteria > Pseudomonadati > Pseudomonadota > Alphaproteobacteria > Sphingomonadales > Sphingobiaceae > Sphingobium > Sphingobium sp. L-44. The sequence goes on from NZ_JBSXOQ010000097.1 coordinate 106,018, forward strand.
TCTGCCCGATGCCCGGCCTGCTGGTCGCGCTGAACGTCAAGCAGGGCGACAAGGTCGAAATCGGCCAGCCGCTCGCCATGATCGAGGCGATGAAGATGGAAAATATCCTGCGCGCCGGCAAGGCGGGCACGGTCAAGAGTGTGTCGGCGGCACAGGGCGAGAGCCTGCCGGTCGATGCGGTGATCCTGGAACTGGAATAAGGCGCGCTTCAACCGTCATCCCAGCGATAGCCGGATCTCACTTCTTTTTACGATGGCGTTGTAAGAAAAGTGGGATTCCAGCTTTCGCTGGAATGACGGGAATGGTTTGATGGTGCCATGCACCTGACCCACGACCCTAGCGCCCCCGCCGCCGACCCGATCGGCTTCGACGATTTCCTGAAAGTGGATATCCGCGTCGGGACGATCATCTCGGCCGAACCCTATCCCGAGGCGCGCAAGCCCGCCTACAAGCTGCTGATCGATTTCGGCCCGACGATCGGCCAGAAGAAATCGAGCGCCCAGATCACCGAAAACCACGCGCTGGAAGGCCTGCCCGGCCGCCAGGTCGCCGCCGTAGTCAATTTCCCGCCGCGCCAGATCGGCAAGTTCATGTCGGAAGTGCTGACCCTCGGCTTCGCCGACGAAGCTGGCGCCGTCATGCTGTTCGCGCCCGACAAGCCCGTGTCGAATGGTTCGCGCCTGTTCTGAACCTGTCCTACAAGGGCCGAGCCATGTTAGGCAGTCGGCATGGCGGCTATGCGCGTGCTGTTGGAAATTTCCTTTCCCGTTGGCGCATGAAGATGTCAAAATATACGGGAAAAGTGGGAAGTTAAGGGGAGCGGGATGACGCAGGCGGTCGGGGGCGACTATGTGATGGATGCGAAGCGGGACCGGTTGGTCATCACCGCTTCGGCACTCGGCACGGTGTTCGAATGGTATGATTTCTACATCTATGGCGTGCTGGCACCGATCATCGGCCGCACCTTCTTTCCGACCGACAATCCGACCGTCGAACTTCTCTATTCGCTCGCCGGCTTCGCGATCGGCTTCGGCTTCCGGCCGCTCGGTGCGATGCTGTTCGGCTATCTGGGCGATCGGCTGGGGCGCAAGTATACGTTCCTTGCCACCATCGTCCTGATGGGGCTGGCGACGGCGGGTGTCGGGTTGACCCCGTCGGCGGCCAGCATCGGCGTCGCCGCGCCGGTCATCCTGATCCTGCTCCGCATCGCGCAGGGGCTGGCGCTGGGCGGCGAATATGGCGGCGCGGCCATCTATGTCGCCGAACATGCGCCCGCCGGAAAGCGCGGCTTCTACACCAGCTTCATCCAGGCCGGGGTGATCGGCGGCTTCATCCTGTCGCTGATCGTCGTGGTCGGCACCCAGTGGATCGTCGGCATGGAGGTCTGGGACGCCTGGGGCTGGCGCATTCCCTTCATCTTCTCGCTGGCGCTGCTCGCCATTTCGCTGTGGATGCGGCTGATGCTGCGCGAAAGCCCGGTCTTCACCGCGATGAAGAAAGCGGGGCAACAGGCGAAGAACCCCTTGAAGGAAGCCTTTACCGCACCAGGCAACAGGAAGCGGATGCTGGTGGCGATGATCGGCATCGCCGCGGGTTTCACCGTCATCGCCTATACGGTGATGTTCCAGGCGCTCTATTTCCTGCAAAGCGGCCTGCATGTCGCGCCGGGCATCGCCCAGTTGCTGGTCGGCGGCAGCGCCTTTGCCGGCATGGCGAGCTTCATCTTCTTCGGCTGGCTGTCGGACCGGATCGGGCGCAAGAAGCCGATCGTCATCGGCTATGCACTGGTGCTGCTGCTGGTCATGCCGCTCTACCAGTTCATTGGCGCGACCGCGAACCCGGCGCTGACGCAGGCGGCTGCACGGGCGCCGGTGGTGGTGAGCGGTCCCGATTGCCGGTTCGATCCCTTCGCCAAGGTGCAGCCGACCGCCTGCGGCAAGCTGCTCGATCATTTTTCCAAGCGCGGCATCCCCTATGACAAGCGCAGCGGTGCGGCCCCGGCGGCCAGCATCGGCGGCGTGGCCGTGGCGGACCTCAGCCGTGACGGGATCGATGCCGCGCTGACGGCGCAGGGCTATGATTTCGGTGTCGTCCGCCCCGACTGGCCGCGTGCGCTGATGCTGTTCGCCGCGTTGCTGTTGCTCTGGACCCTGTCGGGTGCGACCTATGGCCCGGTCGCGGCGCTTCTGTCGGAATATTTCCCGGCGCGCATTCGCTATAGTTCGCTCTCCATCCCCTATCATATCGGCACCGGCTATTTCGGCGGCTTTCTGCCGCTGGTCAGCCAATATATCGTCGCGCGGACCGGCGATCCCTATGCCGGGCTGTGGTACACGATCGCGGTGGTAGCGCTGGCGCTGGTCACCTGCCTCGTCGCCTTGCCGGAAACGAAAGGGCGCCCCCTCGACGCCTGAGCCCCGGCGCGCTATCGGCTGCGGGCAATGACTGGCTATATCGCTCCGCTCCGCCTGCGCCTCGATGGCGATGCGCTGCTTTCCAACTGGCGCTGGCTGGCGCGGCAGGGCGGCGCCCCGGCCTGTGGCGCGGCGATCAAGGCCGATGGCTATGGGCTGGGTGCGGCCGGCGTCATGCAGCGGCTGAAGGGCGTGGGTTGCCGCGATTTCTTCGTCTCCAACTGGGGCGAAGCGGCAGCGCTCGAAGCGCAGATGGACGGTGTGAACTTCGCCGTCCTGCACGGCGTGCGCGACGAGGATATGGCGCAGGCGCTGACCTCGCGGGCGCGGCCGGTGCTCTGCACGCCGGGGCAGGTGGCGCGCTGGAAGGCGGCAGGCGGCGGCGCTTGCGACCTGATGATCGATACCGGCATGAACCGGCTGGGCCTCGACTGGCGCGCCGACCTCGGCGAACTGGTCGAGGGGCTGGAGATCGTGACGCTGCTCAGCCATCTGGCGTCTGCGGACGAGGACAGCGACCTCAACCCGACCCAACTGGCCCGCTTCCGGGATATCCGGGCCGCAGTGCCCGCGCAGCGCTACAGTCTCGCCAACAGCGCAGGCATCTGCATGGGCGCGGACTATGGTTTCGACCTGACCCGGCCGGGCATCGCGCTTTATGGCGGGGTGCCGCATCCCGATGCGGCGCCGCATCTCCGCCCGGTCGTGCAGCCACAGGCCCAGATATTGCAGCGTCGCGCGGTGATCGCCGGCGACACGATCGGTTATAATGCGACCCATCGGGCCGAGCGCGATCTGGAGATCGCGATCCTCAACATCGGCTATGCCGACGGCTATCTGCGCGGCTTTTCGGGGCGCGGCGCGGCGCTGGTCGATGGCATCCGCCTGCCGGTGCTGGGCCGGGTGTCGATGGACTTGCTGGCGGTGGATGTCGGCGCGCGCCCGGATGTCGCGGAGGGCGACTGGCTGACGATCAACTATGATCTGCCGCAGGCATCACAGGCGTCCGGCCTGTCGCAATATGAGCTGCTGACGGGCCTGGGCAACCGGTTCGACCGCATCTGGGCCTGAGAGTCTGTTTTAGAAAAACCGGTTCCGGCCCGCTCCCCCGCCCAACCGCCCGATCCAGTGTCATCCTGTCGGGTGGTTGGGCGGGGGAGCGGGCTAGTACGGGCTCTAACAGCAAAAAGGGCGCCGATCGCAAGACCGGCGCCCCTTCACTATCTAATGGATGGCGCTCAGCGCTCGATGCACATCGACACGCCCATGCCGCCGCCGACGCACAGGGTGGCAAGACCCTTCTTCGCGTCGCGCTTGGCCATTTCATAGAGCAAAGTGGTCAGCACGCGCGCGCCCGATGCGCCGACCGGGTGGCCGATCGCGATCGCGCCGCCATTGACGTTGACCTTGGCCGGATCCCAACCCAGTTCCTGACCGACAGCCAGCGCCTGCGCGGCAAAGGCTTCGTTCGCTTCGATGAGGTCGAGGTCGGCGACAGACCAGCCGGCCTTTTCCAGCGCCTTGCGGCTGGCCGGGGCCGGGCCGATGCCCATGATCGACGGATCGACGCCGCAGGTCGCGAAGCTGGCGATGCGGCCCAGGATGGTGGCGCCGCGCTTGGCGGCTTCGTCAGCGCTCATCACCACCAGCGCGGCGGCGCCGTCATTGATGCCGCTGGCATTGCCGGCGGTCACGGTGCCGTCCTTCTTGAAGGCGGGGCGCAGGCCCTGCAGCGCTTCGATCGTGGCGCCGGCGCGGATATATTCGTCCTGGTCGACGATGGTGTCGCCCTTGCGGCCCTTGATCGTCACGGGCAGGATTTCATCGGCGAAGCGGCCCGACGCGCGCGCGGCTTCCGCCTTATTCTGGCTGGCGACGGCGAACTCGTCCTGCGCCTCGCGGCTGATCTGATATTTCTCGGCCAGGTTCTCGGCGGTAATGCCCATATGATAGCCCTGGAACGCGTCGGTCAGGCCGTCATGGATCATCGTGTCGACAAAGCTGACCGGACCCATCTTGGTGCCGCCGCGCAGCATCTGGGCGTGGGGGGCAAGCGACATGCTTTCCTGGCCGCCCGCGACCATGATGCGGGCGTCGCCGGCCTTGATCGCCTGTGCCGCGAGCGCGACGGCGCGCAGGCCCGATCCGCACAGCTGGTTGAGGCCGATGGCGGTGCGCTCGACCGGGATGCCGGCGTTGACGGCCGCCTGACGGGCAGGGTTCTGGCCCTGGCCGGCGGTGAGGATCTGGCCCAGGATCACTTCGTCCACTTCTTCGGGCGCGACGGTGGCCTGTGCCAGCGCGGCGAGGATGGCCTGGCGGCCCAGTTCATGTGCCGGAGTCGTGCCGAAGGCCCCCATGAAACTGCCCACGGCGGTACGCTTGGCGGCGGTAATGACGATGTCTGACAAAGGCTCGATCCTCACTAGTGGTAATGTTGTTTTCGCAGGCGCACATAACATCATCCGCCATGGCGGGAAAGCCAAAGGGACAGCGGATGCCACAGCATGTCGGGTGCCCGCTGGCTCAATATCATGCCGACATGGCCAAGGTTCAATATCCGGCTTTCCGTAAGGGATGGGGCGGCCGTCGCGGGCACGATTCGATCGGTTGCGGAAGCGATCGACAAGCTGGGGCAGGGGAGCGAGGCCGGGTCTATGACGGTCCCGTCGATGTGCCATTCGTTTCGCCCGCTCGCATTTGCCGCATAGAGCATCTCGAACAATTGCTGCCCGGCGGCATAGGTGAGCGGGGCGCCCTCATTGGCCCAGTCCTCGACCGCGAGAAAGGCGCGCTCCTCGTCGGAGCCGGCTGCCATGTCGGCGAAGGCTGCATATTTCTGCACGGTCCGCTGCGGATCGAGCGCCCAGAAGCCCGATTGCAGCGCCTCCATTGGCACATAGCCGAGCCGGTCGCACACCGGCTTCGCACCGCGCCACAGGGCGGCGATCTCGGCAAGGTCGGCGGACGGGAAGCCGGCAAAGTCCCAGGGCGAAGCGATCGTCGCCAGGGCTGCGACCCGGTGCAATGCTGCGGCTGCAATGGCGATCGTGCCGCCCAGGCAATAGCCGACCAGGATCGGCGGGCACCGCAATGCAGCGAGCATCGGTATGAGCCGGTCGGTGACATGGCCGTCGAGGCCGAGGCTGCGGTCGGCGGCCGTCGGCGCGCCCCAATCGACCAGATAGGCGTCATGGCCCGCTGCGGCCATGTGGCGCAGCATGGAGCGGCTTTCCGACAGGTCCAGCACCTGTGGCGGGTTGATCAGGGAGGGGATGAAGACGACCGGCGCCCGATCGCTTTCCGGTGCCAAATCAGCCTGATACCGCAGCAGCCGGGCATTGCCCGCCGTTGCGGCGATGGGGCATGGTGGTGGTGGGGACGGACGCTGCGCCTCCTGATAGCGACGCAGGCCGATGAAGGCGCGGCGACGCAAATCAGGATCATGCTCCGTTTCGCGCCATAAAATGTTGAGAAAAAGGGGTAAAGGACGCGGGCCATGTTGCGGCGCGGCATCGCCCTGTGCTAATGCGGGATGAGCAGGTGAGGGAGAGACAGGCATGGCCAAATCGAAGGCTGCTAATGAATCCGAACCGGTGGTTATCAAGAAGTACGCTAACAGGCGGCTCTATAACACCGAAACTTCAAGTTATATCACGCTGGACCTTTTGTCGCAGATGACCCGCGAGGGGCGCGAGTTCGTCGTCGTCGACGCGAAGACCGGCGAGGACATCACCCATAATGTCCTGACCCAGATCATCATGGAAGAAGAACAGCGTGGCAAGAACATGCTGCCGGTCAACTTCCTGCGCCAGCTGATCGCCATGTATGGCGATTCCATGCAGTCGATGGTGCCGCAATATCTCGAAGCGTCGATGGACGCCTTCCGCAAGAACCAGCAGCAGTTCCAGGAAGCCATGAAGGGCGCCTTTGGTGGCGGCCCGCTGGCCGAGATCGCCAAGCGCAACATGCAGATGTTCGAGGCCGCGGCGAGCGCGTTCGGCAATGGGGTTCCGGGCATGCCGGGCGCCACGCCCAGCCCGACCCCAGCCGCGACCGAAGAAAGCAAGGATGACGAGATCGCCGTCCTGAAGGCGCAACTGGCTGCGCTCAATGCGAAGATCGACAAGCTGAGCTGATCCACCATGGCCAAGGCGGATAGACTGGAGCGCCTGGATATCCGCCGGGCGGAGCTGGAAGAGGAATATCGCGCGGCGCTGATTGCGGCGCTGCGCGTGACCGCTGGCGGGCGCTGGGGCCTGTTCGACCATCAACAGGATCGCAGCGCCCGCGCGAAGACCGCGCCGGTGCTCGCGCAGTTGGACGAACTGGCGCAAGAGATTGATGCGATGCGCGACACGCTGGGGCTGGAACCGTTCGATCTCCATCCCGCCTTTCTGGCCGCGCGGGGCAAGCCGGCGGCTGATGCGGTGGGCGAACCCAAGCAGGCCAAGGCCTGGCTGGAGCGACTGGGCGCCGACGCCAACTGAACGCCGTCCGGCGCGATGCTTGGGGGTCGACAGGGATGGCGGGTCTGGCCTATGGCGCGCCATCCACTTTTAGACAGGCGACAGACCCCGTGAAACACGCCCTTAACGTTACCCGCGAACAGGATTTCGCTGCCTGGTATCAGGCCGTCATCACCGAAGCCGACATGGCCGAGGAAAGCGGCGTGCGCGGCTGCATGGTGATCCGTCCCTGGGGCTATGGCATCTGGGAACGGATCCAGACCCTGCTTGATGCGCGCATCAAGCAGACCGGCCATGAAAATTGCTATTTCCCGCTGTTCATCCCGCTTTCCTATTTCGAGAAGGAGGCCGAGCATGTCGACGGCTTCGCCAAGGAAATGGCGGTCGTCACCCATCATCGCCTGATCCAGAAGGACGGCAAGATGGTGCCCGATCCCGAAGCGAAGTTGGAAGAGCCGCTGGTCGTGCGCCCGACGTCGGAAACCGTGATCGGGGCCGCCTTCAGCCGCTGGGTTCAGAGCTGGCGCGACCTGCCGGTGCTGATCAACCAGTGGGCGAACGTCGTCCGTTGGGAAATGCGCACCCGCATGTTCCTGCGCACCAGCGAATTCCTGTGGCAGGAAGGGCATACTGCGCACTCGACCGTCGATGAAGCGATGGAAGAGACGATGAAGATGCTCGAAGTCTATCGCAGCTTCGCCGAAGAATGTGTCGGCCTGCCGGTGGTCGCGGGCGAGAAGCCGGAGAATGAGCGTTTCCCCGGCGCCGTCGCGACCTATTCGATCGAGGCGATGATGCAGGACGGCAAGGCGCTGCAGGCCGGCACCTCGCATTTCCTGGGCACGACCTTCAGCCAGGCGCAGAATATCAAGTTCCAGAATGCCGAAGGGCAGCAGGAACTGGCCCAGACCACCAGTTGGGGTATGTCGACCCGCATGATCGGCGGCCTGATCATGGTGCATGGCGATGATGACGGCCTGCGCGTGCCGCCGCGCGTCGCGCCCTATCAGGTCGTGGTCGTGCCGATGCTGCGCGATACCGAGGAAGACGCCGCGATCGTCGATTATTGCACCGACCTGGTGAACCAGCTGAACGGTCTGGACGTATTCCGCGAGCCGGTCCGCGCGCTGCTCGACAAGCGTCCGTCCAAGGCCGCGACCAAGCGCTGGGGCTGGGTCAAGAAGGGCGCGCCGATCGTGATCGAAGTGGGCGGCCGCGACGTTGCCGGCGGCAATGTCTCGGTCATCCGCCGCGATCGCCTCTATCGCGAGGATGGCAAGCTCGACAGCCAGATCGTCGCCAAGGGCGATTTCGTCGCCGGCGCAACCGCGATGCTGGAAGATATCCAGGCGTCGCTGTTCGCTGATGCCAAGGCGCGTCTGGACGGCAATATCGACAAGTCGATCACCGATCTCGACGCGCTCAAGGCCTATTTCAAAGCCAGCAAGAACCCCGGCTGGGCGCTGGTCCAGTGGGCCAAGCCGACCGGCGCGGAACTGGAGAAGGTCGTGCAGTGGCTGAAGGGCGAGAAGCTCACCCTGCGCAACGTGCCGACCGATGCCGAAGCGGCGGATGGCGCCTGCATCTTCACCGGCGGCACGGCGGTTGAGCGCGTGCTGGTGGGCCGTAGCTACTGACTTTGGTGGTGAGGGAGGGCGCGCCCTCCCTCACGCTGCGCGATAGCCCGCCTTTGCTTCTGCGGCGCACAAGGCGCGTCGGTCCATGACATGCCGGCGCCAGCGATTGGCAGGGTTCTCCATCAAGTTGAGCGGCGGACAGTGGCGCTGGATGAGCATGGTTTCCATCGCCTTGGCCGCATCCCGATCAGCGGTCCATTGCACCGCCAGCAGATGGTCTGCCATCCATTGGGAAAGACGCTGCTCGCCGTCGGGGGGGGAAGCAATAGTTACGAAAATTGCTTTCAGACGAACCTCGCCCCCGCGCAATTGCGACGAGGTTGAGTCTGGTTTTCAGCAACGCACCGAAACTGCGGCGTAGGGTCGAGAAGCCACTGCTCTGGTGAAGGAGATGGTTGCGCACATGCAGGTCATCCTGCGTCATTCCGATATAGACGAGCCCATTCTCACCAGTTTCGATAGGCGCAAGTTGCTCGGTATCAATCAGGTAAAACGCATATAGGCCTGCCCCATGAATTTCGGGCAGGTCCGAAACAGGACGGCGGTCAGCCGAGGGCAGGGCGGTCAATTCACCACCCCCAATTGCTCCAGCGCGAAGGCGCTATATTCGGCCTGGTCGCGATAGCGGCGGAAGCGGCCTGACTTGCCGCCATTGCCGACTTCCATGTTGATGCGGAAGACCAGCGGGTTGCTGTCGGTCTTGGTCGCGCGCAGCTTGGCGACCCATTTGGTCGGCTCATAATATTGGACCTGGCTGTCCCATAGGCCGGTGCCGACGAACAGGCTGGGATAGGCCTTCGCCTCGACATGATCGTAGGGCGAATAGACGAGTATCACATCATACCATTGCTTTTGCTCCGGATTGCCCCATTCGTCATATTCGCCGGTGGTGAGCGGAATGGTCGGATCGAGCATGGTCGTGACGACATCGACGAACGGCACCTGTGCGATGATGACCTTATAATCCTGCGGCGCCATGTTCGCGACCGCGCCCATCAGCAGACCGCCAGCGCTGCCGCCCATCGCGGCGACCCGGCCCTTCTTCGCATAGCCCTGATCCACCAGCGCGCGCGTCACGTCGATGAAGTCGGTGAAGCTGTTCATCTTGTTCTTGAGATGGCCGTCATCATACCATTGGCGGCCCATTTCCTGGCCGCCGCGAATATGGGCGATGGCATAGACGACGCCGCGATCGAGCAGGCTGGGGAGCAGGGGCGAAAAAGCCGGGTCGGTCGAATAGCCATAGCTGCCATAGGCATATTGGTAGAGCGGGGCCGAGCCATTCTTCTGGAAGCCCTTGGCGTAGATGAGCGAGACCGGCACCTTCGTGCCGTCGCGCGCGGTCGCCCAGATCCGTTCGGTCACATATTTGGCGGGATCATAGCCTTTTACTTCCTGGACCTTCAGTATCTTGCGTTCGCCGGTATCGACATTGACCTCATAGGTGGTCTGCGGCGTGCGCAAGCTGTCATAGGTGTAGCGGACCCAGGGCGTGCCGCTTTCGGCATTGACGTTGAGCGCCATGGCATAGGCGGGTTCGTCCGCCTCCACGAAGCTGCTCTTGCCGCCCTTGGTCAGCAGGCGCAGGCGCTTGTTGCCGCCCGACCGTTCCTCGATCGCGAGGAAGCTGTCGAAGGGCTGAAAATTCTCGATGAAGACGCTGGTGCTGGTCGGCACGATATCCGTCCAGGCGGCGCGCCCCTTGGCGGCATCGGCGTCCGATATGGTCATCAGCCGGTAATTGGGGGCCTGCCAGTTGGTGCGGATCGTCCATTGGCCGCCCACATTGTCGCTGCTGTAGAGGAAGTCGCGTTCGCGCGGGGCGAGCGGCGTGAAGCTTGCCGGATTGGCAGAAGGCGCGCAGCGCTCCTCATTGCTGACGGTCGATTGCAGGACGATGCAGATGAACTTGTCCGACGTCGTCTTCTTGAGGCCCATGTAGAAGCTGTCGTCCTTCTCCTCATAGACCAGTCGATCGGCGCTGACGGGCGTGCCCAGCACATGCGCCTTCACCCGCTTGCCGAGCAGGGTGGTCGGATCCTTCTCCACATAGAAGATCGTCTTGCTGTCATCGGCCCAGGCGAAATCGGGTTCGGCGTTGGGGATTTCATCGGCCAGCAGCTTGCCATCCGCGATCGTTTTGACCCGGATCACATATTGGCGGCGGCCGACCAGATCCTCGGCATAGGCGAGCAATTTGTCATCGGGGCTGACTTCCTTGCCACCGATCGCGAAATAGCCCTTGCCCGCGCCCATCTTGGGTTCGTCGAGCAATATTTGCTCGGGCGCGTCCATGCTGCCCTTGCGTCGGGCAACGATCGGATAGTCGCCGCCGGTCTCGAAGCGGCTGTAATACCAGTATCCCTTCTTGCGATAGGGGACGCTGCTGTCGTCCTGTTTGATGCGGCCCGTGATTTCGGCGTAGAGCTTGTCCTGCAACGGCTTGGTCGGCGCCAGCAGCGCGTCGGCATAGGCATTTTCGGCCGCCAGATAGGCGAGCATCTCGGGGTTCTTGCGGCTGTCGTCGCGCAGCCAATAATAGGGGTCCTGCCGCGTCGCGCCGAAGGGCGCCTTCACCTCATGCGGCTTCTTTGCCGCGACCGGTGGTTTGGGGGCGGTCTGCGCCTCGGCGGTGGTGGACAGTGCGGCAATGCTGAGGCTCGCCATGAGCCAGGCCGAAGTGCGGATCATATTCCCTCCCTGCGAATCGCATGGCGGAGGCTGACATGATGGCGGGCAGGGGGAAGATGATCCGGGCCTGCCATAAGAAACGGCAGGCCCGGACTGAAGCTATGTGCTAAGTTACAGCACATATTTGCTGAGGTCGGTGTCATGGGCGACCGCCGACAATTGCTTGTCGACATAGGCCTGATCGATCACCAGCGTCTCGCCGCGGCGGTCCTCCGCCTCGAAGCTGACATCCTCCAGCAGCTTTTCCATGACGGTCTGCAGGCGGCGGGCGCCGATATTCTCGACCTCGCTATTCACCTCGGCGGCGATCTTGGCGACGGCGCGGATGCCTTCGGGCGTCAGGTCGATCGTCACTTCCTCGGTCGCCAGCAGCGCGCGATATTGCGCAACAAGGCTGGCCTTGGTGTCGGACAGGATCGCGACGAAATCCTCCTCGGTCAGCGCCTTCAGCTCCACGCGGATCGGCAGGCGGCCCTGAAGCTCGGGCAACAGGTCGCTGGGCTTGGCCACATGGAAGGCGCCCGAGGCGATGAAGAGGATATGGTCGGTCTTCAAGGGGCCATATTTGGTCGAGACGGTCGTCCCCTCGATCAGCGGCAGCAGGTCGCGCTGCACGCCTTCACGGCTGACCGATCCGCCGCGCACGTCGCTGACGGCGATCTTGTCGATCTCGTCGAGGAAGACGATGCCATTCTGCTCGGCGCTGCTGATGGCGACGCGGGCGACATCATCCTGATCGAGGCGCTTGTCCTGCTCTTCCTCGACTAGCTTGTCCCAGGCGTCGGCGACACGCATCTTGCGGCGCTTCTTCTGCTGCTGACCGAACGCCTTGGACATCATGTCGCTGAGGTTGATCATGCCGACTTGGCCGCCCATGCCGGGGATTTCCATCGGCATCGACGGGGCATCGGCGACTTCCACCTCCACCTCGACATCGTTCATCTGGTTGCCCTCGATCTTCTGGCGGAAGGAGAGGCGGGTGGCTTCGCTCGCATCCTTGCCGGTCAGCGCATCGAGCAGGCGGGCCATGGCGGCCTCCGACGCGGCTTCGCGCACGGCTTCGCGGCGGCGGTCCTTCTCCAGCCGCACCGCTTCCTCGACCAGATCGCGAACGATCTGCTCCACGTCGCGACCGACATAGCCGACCTCGGTGAACTTGGTCGCCTCGACCTTGACGAAGGGGGCGTCGGCCAGCTTCGCCAAGCGGCGGCTGATCTCGGTCTTGCCGCAGCCAGTCGGCCCGATCATCAGGATATTCTTGGGCGTCACCTCGTCGCGCAAATCGGCGGGCAGGTGCTGGCGGCGCCAGCGGTTGCGCAGCGCGACGGCGACGGCGCGCTTGGCATCATGCTGGCCGATGATATGCGCGTCGAGCGCGGCGACGATGGCTTTGGGGGTCAGATTGTCGTTCATGGTCTTTTCTTGGGATCTCAGGCTGCGCTGTCGAGCGTTTCGATGGTGAGCTGGTCGTTGGTGTAGACGCAGATATCCGCCGCGACACCCATCGCCTTGCGGGCCAGGGTTTCGGCATCTTCCTCATATTCCACCAGCGCGCGGGCGGCGGCGAGGGCATAATTGCCGCCCGAACCGATCGCGGCCACGCCGCCGAGCGGCTCCAGAACGTCGCCGTTGCCGGTCAGGATCAGCGTGACGTCCTTGTCGGCGACGATCATCATCGCTTCCAGGTTGCGGAGATATTTGTCGGTGCGCCAGTCCTTGGCGAGTTCGACGGCCGCGCGCATCAATTGGCCATTATGGCGTTCCAGCTTGGCTTCTAGCCGCTCGAACAGGGTGAAGGCGTCGGCGGTGGCGCCGGCAAAGCCGCCGATGACGCTGCCGTCATGCAGGCGGCGTACCTTGCGCGCATTGGGCTTCATCACGGTCTGGCCCATGGACACCTGGCCGTCGCCGGCAACGACGACCTTTCCATTCTTGCGGACCGACATGATGGTGGTGCCATGCCAGACCGGCATGGACGAGCGGTTATGGTCATTCATGACCGCGCATATGGGAGCGGCAATCAAGCGCTGCAAGCGTCTATGTAGAAACACGAGGCCGCCGCCGAAACGTGCGATTTGCGGGACGATTTCTGACTGTCGGTTAAGGAACCAATGTCGATGAATTGACATTGTGCAACGCAGCAATCATTGTCGGTCGTCCCAAATGGAGGGAAGCTACTCATGACTCTCAAGGCCAGAGCACAAGAAAAGGTCGAGCGCGCGGGTATTGCCAACTATTCGTTCGACCAGGATGTTCTGGTAATGTGTGGCGTGCGCTATGCGATCGAGGCGTGCGAATGCGGCGAGCCGGATTGCGACGGTGTGCGCCTGCGCAAGAAGTCGTCCTTTCCGCGCATCCTGCAGTGATGCAGGGCGGCAGGATGCCGCCCCGTCCCCGTTATCAGTGAATGACTTCCTTGCCGGCAGTGCCGACCGATTCGATGTCACGGCCGACGCCCTGCACCGTGTTGCAGGCGGCGAGCGCGGACAGGAACATGGAAGCAAGGACGAGAGCGACGGTCTGACGCATGGATGATGCACTTTCTGATCTATGTTGGTCGGGCCTGTATAATGCGGCCAAACGCGCTGGACAGAGATAATTTCCCAAAAAGCTGCAAGGCGGCGCTTGACAGGTCCGGCATCGGATGCGAAATGCCGCCTCCTCCTTACAGGGGGCGCGTAGCTCAGCGGTAGAGCACACCCTTCACACGGGTGGGGTCACAGGTTCAATCCCTGTCGCGCCCACCATTTTCCCTTTATATTCCAAGGGATAATGGTCAGCCGAAAACCGGCAACGGGATTTCCAAGCAGAACAGTACGAGAACTTTCCGCTTTTCGCGCGGATCGTTCGTACAATCCCGGTACAGCCATTTTTCTGGCCCCGCCAAACTCGCGAATCGAGACACCCGCCCCGCCGATCTGATGGGGAGGGGGTGATGCAACTCGACCTGTTCGCCGCCAAGCCAAGGTATGATCGCGGCGCGGCACTGCACGCCGTTGGCGATCTGGTGCGGGCCGTTGATGATGCCATGCGCGCAGCCGGTCTATGGTCATACAGTGGTTCGTGGGATGCTGGGCTGGTAATCAATCGCGCTGCATCGGGATCGCCGGGCGCTGGAGCTGATCCGGTTGCCCACGCCGCTCAATGGCCTGCAACCTGGCATGTCTGCGGCCATAGCCCTGATGCGCTGTTTATCGAGGTGCGCCCGCGCGAGGGCCAGCGCGACAGTGATGCGGTCAAAGCCACGCTTGCGGCGATGGCGGCCGTTCCTGGCGCCAACCCGCGACTTGAGAGCGAAACTGATCCAGCGCCCCACCACTGCTACGGCATGTGGCGCTGGGGCGATGGATGGCTGGCAACGCAAGATCCAGAAGCGCAGGTGGCAGCATGACCCCCGCCCACCAGATAGCCGAGAAGCTGACAGAGGCGCAGCGGGACATCATGATCGGCCACCTGGTGGATATCCCGCCGCATGAAGCCGCTGAGCTTGAGGAATTGGGCCTGAAAGAGCCGGCCTACTTCGACAATCCCGAAAGCGCATCGCGCCGGCTGATTTACCCGATCACCCCGCTCGGCCTCGCCGTTCGCGCCATCCTGCTATCCAAGGAAACTGAACATGACTGATGCTGTGAAGATGGTAACCGGTGTGACGCGGGACGACGCCGTGAAATTCTTGGAGCAAGCGTGCCGTAACTGGCGGCATGTTCCTCATCTGTCGAACGAGGATATCGCTGATGTCATGGTGGCGCTGGCTGTGTTTGCGCGGAAGGCAAATCCCGCCAACCCAACTTGTAATGACAGCTTACAGGTTGCCGCACCTGTAAAGCAATCCTTGACGACTGATCAGGCCGGGGCGCTGGTGGCCGCTCCCGTTGTCGATCATGGAATAACCACAAGCACAGTTGTTGATCGTGCAAAGGGGTTTTATGATACACAAGCCCCACTCCCCACCCTCCAGCGTCTCGGCCAAGAGTTCGACGCGGGGGAGGGCGGCATATTGATCGCTGCCGGGGTCGATGACTATGCGGCGAAATGCGCTTTGCGGACCGACGCTGACGGCGTGTTCTGCCACGCATATTTCTATAGCGATGGCCAGTGGCGTTTTCAGACCGGCGGGAATGACATCGTTCGCGATGGCTGCGAACCCATCAAATGCCTGCTGACCAAACCCCTCTACGCCCACCCGCCCCAATCTCGCGGGCAGGCGTTCGACGGCGAGGGGGAGGCGCAGCCATGAAGGCGGCCAACTTCGCCCCATGGTATGCGGCGTTATATCCGCAGTTCGCAGAGATTGCTCGCAAGCATGGCTATGCGCTGGCAGTTCATGGCTCCATGGCGCGCGACTTCGACGTTGTGGCGATCCCGTGGCGTGAAGACGTTTCGACGCCGCGCCAGGTGATTGACGATATCCTGTCGCAATTCGCCGTTAATGAAATCGGGGAGCCTACCGCCAAAAATCACGGGAGGATGGCCTACACGCTCAGCATCGGCTTCGGCGATTGTTTCGCTGACCTGTCGTTCATGCCTGCCGCCCTCTCCAGCGCCAAGCGCGGGGAGGAAGGGTGATGGCACTCTGGAGCCGAGAATGCCCCGTGTGCGCCGATATCGGTTGGTGCAATGACCACCCCATCAAGGATCATGACGACATGACCACTAAGCCGAACGAACCCGAGGGCTGGACAACGGCGGACATCGATCATTTGGACGCGCTTCTGGATTGCTCTGGCGACTGCGACAAGATGCTGGCCTTGATCGCACAGTTCCGCCTCCAGTCCGTCGCCGCTGCAACCGCCGGGAAGGATAGGCGCGACCCCCTGCGTGATATCGTTTTCCGCTACATCGACCGCATGAATGACGTTGCGCCAGAATGTGGCGATCCGGCTGACCGCATCCCTGGCGAGTTCGCTCGCGATGTGAACGCAGTCCTCAAGGCCGAGCGCGCCGCCCTCTCCGAAGCGCGGGAGGCGGGGGACACCTGCTAATTGGCAAGCGACCCATGGCATTGCTATAACCGAACTCACGGAACCAAGCTGCTCCGATTCGAGCAGATGATCATCCGGTTAGAGCGCCCCGCATGGGGCAAGTTTCAAACCCAGACTACGGGATTGGAGCATGGCTCGCCGGATCATCACTCTGCGCCAACGCTATCCAGTGAAATGAAGGCAACCATGCATCCCTCCCAAAAGGAGGCACGCAATGAATTATCCTTCTCGCCGTTCAATGGAAAAGCAGCGCTTGTTGTCGAAGGCGCCTGACAATTGCCCAGCTGGAGAGGATCCTCCCGCATATCCTCGCTTCCGAAATATTCCGCGCAGGGATAAGCGGCACGAATGATCCTCCCCATCCTCCTGCTCTCGATCTGGTCGCCGCCCGCCACCTGCACGGCCGTCGACGGCGACACCCTGCGTTGCTCCGAGATCGGCCGCGTCCGCCTGCTTGGCATCGACGCGCCGGAAATGGCCGGCCACTGCCGCAAAGGCCGGACCTGCGCGCCGGGTGATCCTGTGGCCAGCAAGAAGGCGCTGGAGAAGCTGGTGGCGCGTGGGGTGACGATCAGCCCGGTCACGCGCGATCGCTATGGGCGGACTGTTGCGCAGGTCTACGCTGATGACAAGAACCTGGCTTGCGAGCAGTTGCGCCGCGGGGTGGCCGTTTACATGCAAAAATGGGATAATGGCGGAAGACTCGCGAAGGAGTGCCGCTATGCAGGACCACCTCAACGCAGCCGGTGAAGTCGCCGATTTGACTGATCAGCAGTTGGTCGAACTATGGATTGCTGTCCCAGACCCTGAGCAACTCACGCCGGTCGAACAGGCCGTGATTGACGAAATGGAACGGCGCGGGATCGACTTCTAAAGCAGCGCCGGACCGGCAGGCGCGCTACCCTTCTTCCTGAACCACGGCGCGTCGGTATGCTCGACCACCATACGCTCAGCAGGATATGGCCGATCGAATTGGTATAGCTCCTCAAGCGGCGCATGCAGCCAGGTTTCCCAATCGGCCGGATCGAGGATCACCGGCGACCGGTCGTGAATGTCGATCAGCTCCGGCGCGTTGTCGGTCATGACGCCGGTATAGACGCCGCCCCATTCATCGCTGTTCGTCCAGAGGCCTGCCCATGCGAAGATGGGCTGATCCTTCACCGATAGCCATGTCTCGGTCATGTGGCCCGGCTCGCCCACAGCTTCCGCATAGCGCGCGGTGGGGATCAGGCAGCGGTTCCGCGGATCGATTGCCCAGCGCTTCCAATAGCTGCCGAGCTTGTCAAAACGCGCATTGTTCACGGGCTTGGGCTTCAGCGGTTTACCGGTCTTCTTGCTCTTCTGGGCGAGGGGGAAGCCCCACGTCATCTGCTCCAGCACCAGTTCGCCTTCCTCCAGGCGGAGGATCGTGCCTGGCTGTGCCGGGTGCGTCTCCAGCGGGCCTTCGTTGAACCGGGCGCCTTTGCGCGCGCCGAACAGGTTCAGCACCTTCTGCGTGTCGCCGCGCTCTGCCCGATTGCACATGGCTGCAGCGTGGTTCGCGGCCAGCCGAGAGTCAACCGGACTCCCGTTTGTTCTCATTTCGTTCTACTATGACGACACGACTCGGATGGAGAAGCTCGATGGAACAATTGCTGGAAGAGGGAGCGCCCTATGCCGAATGGCAGTTGGCCTGCACCGCTCTAAATAAGGTGCCCTTCACCGTTAACGACGCAGAAGAGGGTTTTGCGTTGATCCGCAGCGCTGGCAGCGGCGTGCATACCATCACCAGCTTCGCTGCGCGATATCAGGATGTAGCGCCCGAACTGGTACTTGCCTCCCTTCGTGCCAGGTTCAATCTGGTGGCCGAAGCGGAGGATTGCGGTGTCGACCTCAAGACGACCAATCCAAATATTTATCGCAAGATGCTGACCGGCCCGTTGACGCCTGAAGATTTCAGCATCTTTCCGGCATTTGTCGATGCCGAGGATTGAAGACATCCGGGCGGCCGTGGCCGACGCGCTGGAAGCGAAGGGGCACGGCAACCGGGAATTCCTGGCGGAAATACGCAACGGACTTCGGGACGACGGACCATTCATGATCGGCGCGCTGATATGGGCGGAGCATATCGCGACAGTCGCGGCTCGATGAAATGGCGCGCTATCGTGACGGCCTGAAGCAGGCCACCTGCCTGTTCGAGGCTGCTGCCTGGCATTATGCGGTCAAGGTGTCCTGCGGCTGCGGCCATTTCGCATCGTTCGATCCGCACGGCCTGTTCTGGCGTTTCCATTGCCAGGGCTGGCCAGATGATTTTCGCGCTGTTCGCGCCAAAATGTGGTGCCGCGCCTGCCGTCAATCACTTGGGCAGAAAGTTCGGCCACGGCGCCTTGATTTGATCCAGCCGTACCCGCGCGACATGATTACGCTGACCCAGCCAGACGAGCGAGAATGGAAGCGGATTCTCAACCGGTATCGCGGCTGACGAAGAGGAATGGCGAGTGAAGCGTCTACTACTCACCCTTGAGTTCTGGCTGATCATCGCGGTGTCGGTTTGATCGCGGGAGCAAATGGTGCTATCTCAACCACGGATCCTGACCGGCGTTTGCAATCGGTTAGTCGGTCAGGATCACCCTGCCGCCTGCTCAAGCAACCGTGCGAAGATGTTCCGGCAAACCGTGATCCTGATAATCGCGACGTTCGATGCGCGGAGTGGCGCTGTAAGTGCTGAACTGCTCAAGCGGCAGCGCTGATCCGCACTGGCAACATTCCGCCATCATGCGGCCTACCAGCCACTGTTCGCCCCGACAGCCCGGACAGCGATTAGTTTCGCCAACCCGGTAGAGTGCAAGATAGTGAGACCCTAAGGTCGCTTGAAACGAACGGGCTTCGTGCGTCTGCATAAAAGTTCCCCAACTATAATCTGAATTAAGGAACGGTCTGTGGGTCAGTATTGTTGCATGAACGAATAGACAGATTGGCGGAACTGTACGCAGCCGTAGCGTTATCTTGCCAAAAGTATTGTTAGCAAGAAGCGCATAGCTTTGCTCGCTATCCCCCGCACGTTAACCATATTGCCGCTTGGTTATCGTTGCCCTAAAGGGCCGGATATGCCACACGGAGCATCAGATCTAATCGTCTACCTAATGGCGATCTTCATCGTCAGCATGGCGTTCCGTCACCTACGCAATCAGGGCTGACGACGAGGGTCGGCCATGTCTTGGCTTTCGATTCCCCGTGCGCTATCGAGCGTCGGCTCCTGGCGCACCTTATCGTCATCGCGACGCGTGTCAGGGGCACGCTTCCGTCGGCGTGTAATGGCAGGGCGATCTACCCGCTGCACTGCACCGATTTGAGTATCGGTCGGGCTGACCCGCCTGAGGCAGACGGGGTTACCCTTGAACGTCTTCTTCTTCGCGATTATCCTGCAACTGCTCCTGGCGAGGTTCAACGTCATAGCGGCGCGCGCCAGGAGCACCTTCTCGTGACAGGTCTGGCGCTATTTATGCAGCGCGGGGACCTGAGACTTGAGCCCGGCGTGTTGATTTCCACTGAGAAGTGACCCGGGTAGGGCGTAAATTTCCACTAAGAATTGACCCATGTTGAACTCGTCCCTGGCTTTGGCAAGCGAGGGTATATGGAGTGTTGGACATGGCGTTATTGAGCGTTATCCGGCGCTGGCATTTTCGCGATCATCTACCGATCCGGGAGATAGCGCGGCGCACCGGACTATCACGCAACACGATCCGCAAATATTTGCGGTCCGAGACGATCGATCCGCGATTCAAGGTGCCTGATCGACCAAGCAAACTGGATCCATTTGCTGAGCATCTGGCGGCCTGGCTGCGGCGCGAGATGGGCCGATCGCGCAAGCAGAAGCGCACGATCAAGCAGTTTCACGCCGATCTGGTGAGCCTGGGTTATGAAGGATCCTACAACCGGGTTGCCGCTTTTGCTCGGGACTGGCGCGAAGATTATCGGCGCCAGCAACAGATTGGCGGGCGTGGGACATTCGTGCCCCTGTCGTTCGCGCCGGGGGAAGCTTTCCAGTTTGATTGGAGTGAGGACTGGGCAATCATTGCCGGGGTTCGGACCAAGCTGCAGGTCGCGCACTTCAAGCTCAGTTACAGCCGGGCATTCATCGTGCGCGCCTACCTTCTGCAAACCCATGAGATGCTGTTCGACGCCCATAATCACGCCTTCCGCGTGCTGGGCGGCGTGCCGCGCCGGGGTATCTATGACAATATGCGCACGGCCGTCGACAAGGTCACGTCCGTCAATGTGGTGTAATTTCGGTGCTGGCCATCGGGCTGCATTTTCAGGCGGCCTTGGGTGTAATCTGTAGCGGCTGAACCTCCTCGGTTATGGGTGTGGCAAGGGCGGCCATGCCCTCGATCTGCATG
>NZ_JBSXOQ010000098.1:0-56542 GCF_056859495.1 Sphingobium sp. L-44
CGCCTCTGCTGTCGAGGCTCCCTGCGCCAGAACAATCTCAACTTCACGCAGCTTGCCGATAATTTCTTCCGGCTTGTGCTTCTTGCTCGGCATTCATCGTCCCTTTCGTGGTCCAGACTATCATAGTCTCTGGGCCACTCAACGGGGGGCAGATCACAAGCGCCCCAGAAAACCCATGACCCATCCCTTCAGAGTGTGTGGTCATGGCGTATCGAGGTTTATAGCGAGTTAAGTAATCTCGACATTACCGTAACATAGATCAATAAATGCCAATTTTGCGTAATTTTCTCGCGTAAATTTGGCCATATTATGATGGAGATTGTCCGAAGGATCCCGCACACCGACGAAATGTTGGCTGCGGCGTTGTTGCACGATACGATTGAGGATACTGCAACAACCCGAGAGGACATCGCGCGCGAGTTTGGAGAGCCTGTTGCTGCTCTGGTGATGGAACTGACCGATCAGTGCCATGACGGCAACCGCGCTACACGCAAAGCAGCGGAAGCAAAACGTCTCGGTACCATCTCGCCCAATGCGCAAACCGTAAAACTCGCCGATTTCATCAGCAACACGCAATCGATCGTTGCGGGAAGTCCTGGGTTCGCCAAGGTTTATCTACGCGAAAAGCTGCAGGTCTTCTCCGTCATGACCGGTGGGGATCCTAACCTGTATCGTCAGGCCATGGCACTGATTGAAGATGCAAAGACGAGCATAGGCTTCCGCGCTTAAATTGATCTGCTCTGCCTGCAGTGTTTCGAACTACGCAGCTACGCCAGACTTCCCACCGATTGTGAACGTCCTAAATATCGGCAGATGGGTCGATATGCCTTCAGCCACATCCCCGACTAGTGCCATTCAGTTAAGCATCTCGCGGATCTTTGCCGACAGGATCTCGATCTGGAACGGCTTGGTGATCATAGCCATGTTCGTGCCAAGGAATCCGGCACGCATGGCGGCATTCTCGGCATAGCCGGTGACAAACAGGATCGGCAGCAAGGGCAGATGGTCGCGAGCGACTTCCGCAAGCTGACGGCCGTTCATGCCAGGCAGGCCGACATCGGTGATCATAAGATCGAACGGCCGGCCGGCCTCCAGAAGTCGGATCGCCTCGCTGGGCTCGGCGGCCTCTGCAATCTTGTAGCCAAGCTCGCGCAGCACTTCGCCGATCAGCAAGCGCACCGAAGGATCGTCCTCGACCAGAAGGACCGTCTGACCATCGCCTTCGAAAACAGTGTCGATACCGCCTGTTTCATCGGCGGCGCTCGTGGGATCCGCTATCGGCAAATAGAGCGTGATGGACGTTCCAAGTCCGGGCGTCGAATGGATGCGAACCTGGCCATTCGATTGCTTGGCAAAACCATAGACCATCGAGAGCCCGAGCCCGGTTCCTTGTCCCACCGGCTTGGTGGTGAAGAAGGGCTCGAACACCTTTTCTATCGTGGCAGCGTCCATCCCGACGCCGGTATCGGACACTGCCACCGTAACATACTTTCCTACCCCAATATCAGGTCGGGTCGCGGCGTAGCTCTCATCAACCGTCGCGACGCCGCTTTCTATCGTAAGGCGGCCGCCGTCAGGCATGGCATCGCGTGCGTTGATGGCAAGGTTGAGAATAGCGTTTTCAAGCTGGTTGGCGTCTACGAGTCCAGGCGGTAGCCCTTCAACCGTCACGATTCCGACCTCGATATTCTCTCCCATTGTCCGCCGAAGCAAATCTTCGAGCGATAGGACGAGTGCGTTGACGTCTGTCGCCTTGCTGTCGAGTGACTGACGGCGTGAGAAGGCGAGGAGGCGGGCGGTCAGCCCGGCTGCGCGTTGCGCGGACGTGGACGCCGCATCCATGAAACGATCCAGATCATCGAGGCGGCCTGACGCCATGCGCCGCTTCATGATGTCGAGGGCACCGATGACGCCGGTCAGCATGTTATTGAAGTCGTGCGCGATCCCGCCGGTGAGTTGACCGACCGCCTCCATCTTCTGCGACTGCCGGAGTGCATTTTCGGCGCGCTCGCGCTCTGCGGCTTCCGCTTGCAGCCTGTCGAGCGCGTTCTGCAAGTCCTGTGTTCTAGCCTGCACTTCGCGCTCCAGCTTCTGGGCTGCCTCGGCCAGCTCAAGCTGTGCGCGCTTCTGCGCGTCTATGTCGACGATCACGGAAATCGAGCCAGTGACGGCGCCGTCGGGGCCTTTCAGCGGCACGCCACTGACTCGCGTCCAGACGTCATCCCCCTGCAGGGGATGGAAGAGAAACTCTGATCCCTCCACTGTTTCGCCGCGTAGTGCCCGGACGGTGACGAACTGGTCCCGTTTGATACGGTCGCCAGTATGGTCATAACCGATCCACCGTTCCTCGCCGTCTGGAAGCTGCGAAGGCACAGCACCAGTGGGCGTGAAGCGCCGAAAAGCAGGATTTGAAACAAGAGTTTTATGATCCGTATCGACGAAGGCCACGCCGACGGGGAGATGCTCGAGGAGGACGCGCATCTGCGCATGCTGGGCATCGAGTTCAAGGATCCGATCCCTGATCTCGAACTGCTTCTGTCGCGCACGCATTGCGGAGTCGATCGCGCTGACCAGCGACTCTGAACTCAAAGGCCGTTCAAGCAGGACGACATTGTTGACCCGGTCCGGCAGCCGCCGTCGGATGGTATCGCCCGAACGGGCGATGCCCGCCTGTCGGCCCGCAAGGAGCACAAGCGGGATGTCCGACCAAGTAGGTTGCGCCAGTAGCGCCTCGCTCAGCGGCGCGAGATCGGTCGCCAGCGCTTCTTCCGTCAGGAGAATGACGCCAACATGCTCGTCAAGACGACCGGCGACGTCAGTGAGCCTTTGACAGATATGGGCGTCATAGCCCTGTCGCTTCAAAAGCAATGCGACGCTGTCCGCATCCCTCCCGTAGGGCGCCGAAATGAGGACGCGGTGACCTTCTGATGCGTTTCTATGCACGGGTGCCGCGATCTTCCATCAGCGGCGACTGCGTCCCGACATATTCTGGCGTGCCGCTTAAAACCCCACGAAACTCGGCCAGTGGATTGCCGACGCGGATGCCCTGAGTGTCAATCCGTAGTTCGCGGATCGTGTCCTCATGCGCGCCGCTCCTGTTCTTGACGATCGAGATCGCTTTACGGATGCGGCCTTGCGCCTCGAAGAAGCGAAGCAGGATGACGACGTCCGCGACATAGGAGACGTCGAGACCATTGGTCTGCATCGATCCGAAAAAGCCCTGCTGGGGATTGATGAGAAAGGTGACGACACCTGCCTGGTTGAGATAGGACAAGAGCTCATGTAGCTGCAGGATGAGCTGCTGCTCCTGCGGCATCGCCGCGACGTAGCCGTTGAGGCTGTCGATGATGATGATCCGCGCTTCGCGTTTTTCGACCTCTTCACGAACCATCGAGGCGAACTCGCCAGGCGCAACTTCGGCGGCATCAAGCTGACGGATCACCAGGCAGCCACCTTCGATGAAGCTAGCCAGATCAATGCCCAGCGCTTTAGCGCGGGCAATAAGCGTGCCGATACGCTCGTCAAATTCATAAATGACGCAGTTCTCACCGCGACGGCAGGCCGCCGCCAGATATTGCAGGGCGAGCGTGCTCTTGCCCGCGCCCGATGGACCGGTAATGAGTGTGCAGGTGCCGCGGGCCGGTCCGCCGCCCAGTAGCGCATCAAGCTCGGGAATCTCGCTCGCCACTCCCTCGTCGTTGAAATCGCTATGGTGGTCGGCGGCGATCAACCGGGGGTAGACTTCAAGACCGCCCTTGCGGATCGTGAAGTCATGGTAGCCGGCAATGAAATTGACGCCGCGCAGCTTTTGAACCTGGAGTCGGCGCCGAGCTGCGCCGAAATCGAGGGTCAGCCGTTCGAGTGTGATGACCCCGTGGCAGAGGCTGTGAAGATGATTATCGCGTTCCCCACTGTAACTCGTAAGGTCGTCGACCAGGATGACCGTGGTATTCAGGCCAGCAAAGAACTGTTTGAGTAACAGGAGCTGACGCCGATAGCGAAGCGGATCCTGAGCCAGCAGGCGCATTTCGGACAGACTGTCGAACACCACACGCTTCGGCTTGATACGCTCGACCTCGGCCTTGATGAGGTTAATTGTCTCACCGAGCTCCATCTCGAAGCTATGGAGGATCGACTGGTCGCGACCAGCTCCGAGCACTTCATCGGCCGATGCCAGTTCAAACAGGGCAATGCCGTCGAGATCCCAGCCATGCGACTTCGCAACGACGGATAGTTCCTCGCTGGTTTCCGAGAGCGTGATGTAGAGCGCTGGCTCTCCCTTATCGCGACCATCCAGCAGGAACTTGAGCGCAAGGGTGGTTTTGCCCGATCCCGGCATGCCCTCACAGAGATAGAGGCGATTGGCCGGCAGGCCTCCGCGCAGGATGACGTCCAAGCCTGGATTCCCGACGGAAACCGTGGCGGGTTCTTCACTCATGGATCGACGCCCCTTGTTCTATTTATTGCGACAACGCATCGACATGCCCTGAGCCAAGGGCCGTTCGAAAAGACACTGGAAGCGGCCCCTCCATCAGACGTTCGATCGTTCCCAGGCTCTCGGCTCGGATGGCACTTTCGTCCTTAGCGGCTAACGGATGGCAGAACGAGACTAAAACCCAGCGCTTTGATCTTGATTAAGGCATTTTATGCTCGTGGAAGAAGGGCAAGTGGAAGAAGAGTTCGACTGACGTTTATTGGCTGGAAATGACCGACTGTGGACGACAGCCACCGAAAAAGTGGAATGTCCGCTGCTGAGGATCAAAATTTGGGCGCTAAGCGTCCGGCATGGGTCGACAGCGGAGATGGCCGCTACGCGCTCTTTCCAGTCATTCGATGGTCAGGGCGAAAATCAGGATTGAGGCATGATTGCAATTGCGGAGTGGTCCGCTGCGTTATCAACCGGGAGCCCAGCCTCCTTCCGTTCGGAGTATCGGTCAACGAGCTGCACCCCGTGCGGCCTCATCAGCACGGTGAAGCGGACCAGTTCCTCCATCACATCGACGATGCGCTCGTAGTAGCTCGATGCCCGCATCCGGCCGTCTTCGTCGAACTCCTTGTAGGCCATCGCCACTGACGACTGATTCGGAATCGTGAACATCCGCATCCAGCGGCCCAGCAAGCGCAGCGAATTGACGGCATTGAACGATTGCGAACCGCCGGACACCTGCATGACCGCAAGCGTTCTTCCCTGCGTCGGCCGCATCCCGCGCATCTGAAGTGGCAGATGATCGATCTGCGTCTTCATGATGCCGCTGATCTGGCCGTGCCGCTCAGGACTGCACCAGACCATGCCCTCCGACCATAGCGCGTGCTCCCGCAGTTCATGCACCGCCGGGTGATCATCTCCCGCTATCTGATCGGGCAGCGGCAGGTCGCTAGGATCGAAGATCCGCGTCTCGGCGCCGAAGAACTTTAGCAGGCGCGCCGCCTCTTCCACGGCGAGGCGCGAAAACGAGCGTTCCCGCAGAGAGCCGTAGAGCAGCAGAATACGCGGAGGCGGTTGATCCGGGCCAAGGCCGCTGGCGGGACGAGCCAACGCAAAAGCTTTGTCTAGCGCAGGAAGGTGATCGGGGGCGGCGAGTTCGCGCAGTCTCATGCGGAAATACCTTTCTCGTACCAGGGACGGGTCCGCTTCACCAAGGCGACGATCGATAGCATCACCGGCACTTCGACCAGCACGCCCACGACCGTTGCCAGCGCGGCGCCGGAACTGAGGCCAAAAAGGCTGATGGCGGCGGCCACAGCCAGTTCAAAGAAATTGGAGGCACCGATCAGCGCCGAAGGGCCAGCGACGCACCATGCCACGCCAAAACGGCGGCTGAGCCAATAGGCGATGCCGGCATTAAGATAGACCTGAAACAGGATCGGCACGGCAATCAGCGCGATTACCAGCGGTTGCCGGATGATCTGCTCGCCCTGAAAGCCGAACAGCAGCACCAGTGTCAGCAGCAGGCTGGCAAGGCTGATCGGGCCAATGGCGGACAGGAAATGCTGGAGCCGCTTCTCGCCCCCGCGAAGTAGGACTCGGCGGAGCAGTTGCGAGATGACCACCGGGACGACGATGTAGAGTCCCACCGACAGCGCCAACGTGCTCCACGGCACGGTAATCGATGCCACGCCCAGCAGCAATCCTACGAGCGGCGCGAAGGCAAGGACCATGATCAGGTCGTTCAGTGCCACCTGGCTCAAGGTGTAGTTCGGCTCACCATCGACGAGGTTGGACCAGACGAAGACCATCGCCGTGCAAGGCGCAGCAGCCAGCAGGATCAGCCCGGCAATGTAGGACGACGATACGCCTTCAGGCAGCATCGGCGCGAACAGGTGGCCGAGGAAGAAGGTGCCGAGCAATGCCATGGAGAATGGCTTGATCGCCCAGTTCACTACGAGGGTAATGCCGATACCACGCCAGTGCTGCCGAAGGCTATGGAGGGCGCCGAAATCGACCCGTAGCAGCATCGGGATGATCATGAGCCAGATCAGGCCCGCCACCACGAGGTTGACGTTGGCGATCTCCAGCGCTGCGATCGCCTCGAAGGCGCCGGGAAGCAAATGGCCGAGACCGATCCCGACTACGATGCACATGGCCACCCACAGCGAGAGATAGCGTTCGAACAGCGAAATGATCGTCAGTCCTTCCCGGAAGCGATAGGCGCGGTCGCGGTGCCGCCACCCAAGGCGATCTGCATGTAAACTGTGTCGAGCCAGCGACCGGCCTTCCAGCCCATGCCGGTCAGGCAGCCGACCTGCTCAAAGCCGCAAGAGCCGTGCAGTGCGACGGAGGCCGGTTCACCGCCACCGATGACAGCGACCATCTGCCGGAAGCCATAGGCATCGGCGGCCTCCAGCAAGGCCTTGAGCAACAGCTTGCCGATGCCGCCACCGCGCCGGTCGTGCGCTACGTAGATGCTGTTCTCGCAAGCATAGGCATAGGCCGGTCTATCCCGGAACTGCGTGGCGTAGGCATAGCCCACCAGCTCAGATCCATCGCAGGCGACAAGGAACGGCCAACTCCGCCCGGTGATCATCAAGATCTTCTCGACGGTCTCGTCCGCGGTCGGCGGCACGACTTCGTAGGTTGCCGTGCCGTGAAGAACATGATGCGCATAAATGGTGGCAATGGCGTCCGCGTCGTCGACCTCAGCCCGGCGAACCGAAAGACTCATCGCCGGGTCGCTTCCACGACTTCGCCGTCTTCCTTGACGAAAGTTCTGCGCTGCTCGGCCGGCAGCAGGTCTAGCACTGCTTCGGAAGGCCGGCAGAGCTTCACGCCCAGTTGCGACACGACCAGCGGCCGGTTGATGAGGATAGGATGCTCCATCATCGCGTCGACGAGGGCCTCGTCCGTCAAGGTCTCGTCGCGGAGGCCCAGTTCGGCATAAGGCGTCCCCTTCTCGCGCAGCAGAGCGCGCGGGGTGATGCCGGCGCGGTCGATGAGTTCCAGGAGCAGCGCACGGCTCGGCGGCGTCTTCAGGTACTCGATAACATGAGGCTCTATACCCGCATTGCGGATCATGGCCAGGGCATTACGAGAGGTCCCGCAAAGCGGGTTATGGTAGATCACGATATCGGTCATTGTTGCCTCTTCAGCAGCAGGTAAGTTCGGCCAGAAGCGGCTCGCACAGTTCGGCGCGCCCCTGGCAGCAATCCTTGGCCAGATAGACCATGAGGCCGCGCAGCGCGTCGAGGTTGGCGCGCTGGATCTGTTGGCGACCACGCTTCTCGGACAGCACCAGGCCGGCCTTCACCATCACGGCCAGATGCGTCGAAAATGTGCTCTGGGTCAGCCCCGACGCTTCGACCAGTTCGCCGGTCGACAAGCCATCCGGCTCATGTCGGATCAGCAGCCGAAACGCATCGAGCCGCGTGGGATGGCCAAGGGTGGAGAGAATGGCAAGGGCGTCATCGGTGTCCATGCATCGAAATTATCCGATGCGATATGGCCCGTCAATGAGATATCGGATATTCCCGATTCTTTATTCGTCAGTCAGGCTTGAGGGCAGCTTGGGACCAATTGCTAGATGGAAGCTGGCATTCCGAGATCGGCTCGACGCGCGGTTGGAAGGGAAAACCTGACCGTCTGCTCCTGGGGATCAAAAATCGCCCCTTGAACGGCAAATTTGGGTCGGATTTGACCGATTAGAAGTCGCTGGGTTCAGTGGTCAGATTGTCAGAAATCGTACCTGCAGCCGCGTTGGCGTCCGCAGCGAGGTCGCGCAATGCCTTCGCGGTGTCTTGCAATAGGTTGTCACTGATGGGGCGCTCGCCATTGATGAACCGCCGGATAGCCCGCTCATCGATCCTGAGACGCCGAGCAAATGCTGTCGTTCCACCAAGCAGCTGAACACAGTAGGCGAATTGGTCCTGTCGATCTTGCATGTACCGAACATAGCCCGTCTGACGCGGGAGGCAATGTAATCGGATGCGAGAGTAGAGACGTCTGGGCGACGCAGGCGGAATAGCTCACAGGGTTCGTGTCCTCAGCCGAAGGGCATTTGTCACGACGCTGACGGATGACAATGCCATCGCCGCGGCGGCCAGCATCGGAGACAGCAGAATGCCGAACAGCGGATAGAGCAGCCCTGCGGCCACTGGGACGCCCGCCGCATTGTAGATGAAGGCAAAAAGGAGGTTCTGGCGGATATTGGACATCGTCGCCTGGCTGAGCCGCCGCGCGCTCACGATGCCGTTCAAATCGCCCCGCAGCAACGTTACGCCCGCGCTTTCCATGGCAACGTCGGTGCCTGAACCCATGGCAATACCCACATTGGCGGCGGCCAGCGCAGGCGCATCATTGACCCCGTCACCCGCCATCGCAACGACGCGGCCTGCGGCAATAAGGCGGTTGACCACTGCGCTCTTCTGATCAGGCAGGACTTCGGCTTCGACCTCGTCGATGCCAAGCTTGTCGGCAATGGCTTGCGCCGTCTTGCGGTTGTCGCCCGTCAGCATCACGATGCGGACCCCCTCTTGCCGCAAGGCGCCAAGGGCCTCTGCCGTGGTTGCTTTGATCGGATCGGCAATCGCGATGATCCCTCCGACCTGACCGTCCAGGCCCACGAAAATCGCGGTGGCGCCATCGCGGCGCAGGTCGTCGGCAGCGGGCGCCACTTCGATACTGTCTATGCCCTGATCGAGGAGGAATGGTGCATTACCAAGGACAACGCGCTTGCCCTCGACTGTTCCCACCGCACCGCGTCCCGTTGGGGAATCGAACTGGGATACCGGTGGCAGCACGAGATCGCGGGACCTGGCCATGTCGACGATTGCGAGCGCCAGGGGATGCTCGGATGCCTGCTCGACGGCGGCGGCGAGACGGAGGACCTCCGCTTCGGTGTGGCCGGACGCCGGTATGATGGCGGTAACCGCCGGATGGCCCAGTGTCAGCGTGCCGGTCTTGTCGACGACCAGCGTATCTACCTTCTCCATCTGCTCGAGCGCCTCGGCATTCTTGATCAGGACGCCAAGCCTTGCACCACGGCCCACGCCCACCATGATGGACATGGGCGTGGCGAGACCAAGTGCGCAGGGACATGCGATGATGAGGACCGCGACAGCGGCGATCAGGCCATGAGCGAAGCGCGGCTCCGGTCCCCATAGACTCCATCCGACAAAGGCCAATATCGCAACAAGGATCACGGCGGGCACGAACCAGCCAGCGACACGATCGGCCATGCGCTGAATGGGCGCGCGCGAGCGCTGGGCCTGCGCCACCATCTGGACGATCCGGGCGAGCATCGTGTCTCGCCCCACTCTGGTCGCCGCGATGACAAGCGCACCGGTCTGGTTGAGCGTGCCGCCAATGACCGTGCCATCAATCTTTTTGGTCACCGGCATGGATTCGCCGGTAACCATGGATTCATCGACCGACGATCCGCCGTCTATTACGGTGCCGTCCACCGGCACCTTCTCACCGGGGCGAACGCGCAACTGGTCGCCGACGCCGATCAAGTCGAGGCTGACCTCCTCCTCATCGCCATTCCACAAGAGCCGACGCGCGGTCTTTGGCGACAGGTCGAGCAGCGCCTTGATTGCGCCCGACGTCTGCTCGCGCGCACGCAACTCGAGGACCTGTCCCAGAAGCACCAGCACGGTGATAACGGCTGCCGCTTCGAAATAGACCGCGACGCTGCCATCGGCATTACGAAAGGCTGGCGGAAAGAGGCCGGGAGCGAGCGCCGCGATCATGCTGTAAGCCCAGGAAACGCCCGTGCCCATCGCGATCAGCGTGAACATGTTGAGGTGGCGTGTCGCGAGCGAACGCCATCCGCGCACGAAGAATGGCCAGCCCGCCCAGAGTACGACCGGCGTGGCGAGAGCGATCTGGATCCAGATCGACAATCTCGCCGGCACCAGATGATGCAGAGCGGGAACGAGATGCCCGCCCATTTCCAGAACGAAGACGGGCAAGGCGAGCAGGAACCCCACCTTAAGGCGCCACGTCATGTCGAGCAGCTCGGCGCTTGGTCCGCTCTGCGCGCTCGCCACTTCGGGCTCGAGCGCCATGCCACATATCGGGCAAGGTCCTGGATGATCCTGCTGGATCTCAGGATGCATGGGGCAGGTCCAGACAGTCCCGGAGACGATAGCGGGCTGCTCCCGCGCGGAGAGATAAAGCACGGGGTCAGCGACGAACTTGGCGCGACAGCCGTTGCTGCAGAAATAATATCGATGACCATCATGTTCAGCGCGATGGGGCGTCAGTTCGGGGTCGACTTCCATCCCGCAGACGGGATCGTGAACCATTGCCTTCTGGCCATGATGGTCATGATCGTCCTTGTCGTGATGTCCATATGCATGCGGGGGCATGTTTTGCATCGACGGCTCCCTGTTGTGCGCAGCTCAAGTCCGTCCGGCTTCGCCTGGCAGATGGGCTACCCCGGAAAGTACCACAGGATCTTGATCCCAAGCAAAATTTGGTAGCCGCCTTCAGCAAGGCTTCTGACGAACGTCGCTCATTGCTTAGCCGGCGCACACCCTAGCCGCCCATCCTCGACTGTTGAGCGATAAGCCGACGGTCGGCATTTCGGAAGGCAAGAACAAGCGCTGAACGACTGAGAAGGGTCGGTATTACCCCGCCTAATCCGACTTTGCCTGAATGAAGCCACGGACATCGCGCGTCACATCATTGAAGGTCTTGCCGTCGAGATACAACATATGGCCCGAAGCATAATGGCGGCTAATGAGGTTCGGCCTGAGTGCGGGCGGCAGGTAAAGATGGGCGAGATCAAATTCGGTCGCGAAAAAGGGCGTAGACAGGTCGTAGTAGCCGCTCAGCGACAGGACCCGCATCTGCGGTGCGCGACGCATGGCAGCGCCCAGATCGATGGCGACATTGGCCATCGCATTTTGGCGCGGGCCGCCCGGCGGCATATGGCTCCAGTCCCAGACCGGAAAGAGCGTAGGCGTGTTCACCACATAGTCGCCGTCCGGCGCATAGCCCAGGTCATGGGCGAGGTAGGCGGAGAAATTGGCGATGATCGCGCCTGAGATTGCATCGTCGGCCGGATCGCTCTGCGCCATATCTGCCGCATTGTCCCCTTCGCTGCCGGTAAAGCGAGTGTCGAACCCGCCCGTAACGGCCCCGCGATCCCGCAGCAGTTCTTTGCGGAAGCGGTCGGGCGACACATGCAGGTCGGCCTCGCGCAGATAATCGGGGCTGAGGCCCGTCAGCGACGCCATCTGCGCAATCACGCTTTCGTGCTCCTGCGCACCGATATCCTGCCCTTTGGCCAGTGCTGCCGCATAAGGGCCTTGCGCGAACTGGCGCGCACGGGCGACATGCGCCTCCAGCCCTGTGCCCCGATCTACCTTGCCATGATACCAGGCGGTGGCGGCATAGCTCGGCAGATAATTGATATCCATCCGGTCGAGGCCGGGCGCGCGCTGGGCAAAATTGAGGATGGAGGACATGAGGATCACACCATCTACCGGCATGCCGCTGTCGATCAGCCGGTAGGAAACCATCGCCGACCGGGTGGTGCCATAGGATTCGCCAAACAGATATTTGGGCGAAAGCCAGCGATTGTTGATCTCGACATAGCGCCGGATCGCCTGTGTGAAGGCAGCAGCATCCTGGTCATTGCCCCAGTAAAGCTTCCCTCCCTGTGGATCGAGCCCGCGCGAATAGCCCGTACCCACGGCGTCGAGGAAAACCATGTCGGTAGTATCCAGCAGGCTGTCGGGATTGGGCGCGAGGCGCGGCATGCGGCCGCCCCCTTCCCTGCCCTGCGCCTCGACATCGACCGGCACCCGCACCGGCGCAAAGGAGGCCATGTGTAGCCAGATGCTGGAGGATCCAGGGCCGCCATTGTAAAAGAAGGTGACGGGTCGCCGCTCCCCTGCCTTTGGCGCGACCGTGTAGGCGACATAGAAAAGGCTCGCCCCCGGCTTTCCCTGCTTGTCCTTGAGCAGCAAGGTGCCTGCGGTCGCGGTGTAAGGCAGCTTCGCCCCGTTGGCCGTTGTCAGGATATGGTTGGTGATCACCCGCTTTTCTGCAGCCGGTTCTGACGCTTGTGTCTGCGCCGGTTTGTCGGCGGCGCAGAGCGAAGCCGTGGGCGACGCGAGTGTGATTGCCGCGATGGACGCGCTAAGCAGGCTACGCATCAGCGGGTCGTCGCATCATAGAAGCGGTCGAGATCGACCTTGAGCTTTCGCGATGCGGCCTCATCCACATAGGTCATATGGCCGGACTCATAATAGGAGAAGCTGATATTCTGGCGCAGATTGGGCGTCAGATAGAGATGCGAGACATCGAATTCCGCGCCGGCAAACGGCGTTGCCAGATCATAGAGCCCCGCAATCACCATCACATTGAGATTGGGGTTGCGCTGCATGGCGCCGGCGAGGTCAAGCGCGGTGTTGGGAACCGGAATGGGCTCATCGATCCCTGGCGCCTTGTGATGATTGTCCCAGGCCGGCGCGATCACGCCATTATAAAGTGGCCGATATTGCAGGTCCGGCTTGTAACCGATGTCACGCGCCAGATGATCCTGGAAGGTGGAAAGATGGGCACTGTTGACGCCTGCAGTCGCGGCGTCATTGGTCGCCGGGTCATAGGAGCCGTCGCCGCTCACATAGGAGGCCGGCGCGGTGAAGCGGGTATCGAACCGGCCGATGATCAATCCCTGATCAGCCATCAGCGCGCCGCGATATTGTTCCATGCCGACGCGCAGCTTGTTCTTCTTGAGGAAGTCGACCGACAGGCCGATATAGCCGCTGAGCGTGCGAGCCACGGCGTCCATTTCCTCGGCCGACAGCCGGTCCCCCTTGAGCAGCGCGGAGGCATAGGGGCCAAGGGCGAAGGCGCGGACCTCGTCGAGATAGGCCATCAGGTCGGCCGGGTGGGTCGCCGATTTGCCATGATACCAGGCCGTCGCCGCGAAGGAGGGTACTCGCCCGATATCCTCCAGGTCGACGCCGGGAAGGCCGGTGCCCGAATTGAGGATGGTCGACATCAGCACGACGCCGTTGAAATCCATCCCCTGATTCTGGAGCTTATAGACAAGCCCCGCCGACCGGGTGGTGCCATAGGATTCCCCGAACAGGTAGCGCGGGCTGTTCCACCGGTCGTTCTTGGTGATGTAGCGGTTGATGGCGCGAGCGAAGGAATCGATGTCCGCGTCGACGCCCCAGAAGGTCTTGCCCTTGGTATCGCCAATCGGCCGGGAATAACCGGTCCCGATCGCATCGATGAAGATGAGATCGGACTTGTCGAGCAGCGAATAGGGATTGTCCTGCACCACATAGGGGGCCGGCAGGGTCGCCTTGGGGGTCAGCGTCGGTGGGCGCTTTGGCCCGAACCCGCCTACATTGAGCCAGAGGCTGGCCGAGCCGGGACCGCCATTGTTGAAGAAGGTCAATGGCCGGGGCTTGCCCGCACTCGTCCCCTGGGCGGTATACGCGGTGTAGAAGATCCTGCCGCGCGGGACGCCATCATCATCGGTGATGATCAGCGTGCCGGCGCTCGCGTTGTAGGCAATGGTCTTGCCGTTGATCACCATCTTGTGATCGCGGCTGGCCAGTTCCTCCCTCGGTCCCACCTCTTTCTGCCCCTCGGCCGGTGGCTCACTGGCGCGCGCCACCGGTCCCTCGACGACAAGCGCCATCGCGGCGCCCAGCGCCAGCATCGATACAAAAGCCTTCATGGTGGGGAGCCTCATTTGCGCAGGGTCAGCGTCGCGCCGATCGTGCGCGGGCGGAAGGTCACATATTGATAGGGCAGCGTGTAATTCTCGTAGGTGGTGCAGGCCGCGCCCTCACCCGTGGCGCAGCCGGTCCGGCCACCCTCATTGCCCAGCACATCCTTGGAGTTGAGCAGATTGTCGGCGAAGATCGAGAATTCCCAGCCATCGCGGCGCAGGCCGATCCGCGCCGTCATATAGTCAGTCGCCTCCGACATATAGGTATCGGGCGTGAAGCTGCCCGTGCCGGGACCAAAGCTGTTCTGGTAGCGGGAGGCATGTTGCCAGTCTGCCCGCAGATAGGCGCCATAGCTGCCGATATCGAACCGATATTCGCCCGCGATGTTGAAGGCCCATTTGGGTACCGGCAGGCGATCGCCATCGCGGATATAGAGGGTGGACGAAGGGGCCGGGCCAACGACAGCCTGCGTATATTGCGCATCGGTATAGGCGACGAGGCCGCTCAGCGTGAAGCCATAGATCGGCTCCACCGAGGCTTCCAGGTCAAAGCCCTTGGATACGGCCTTGCCGCCGTTGACGACATAGCCAAAGCCGCAGGTCGGCAGGCCATAGCTTGCCTGGATATTGCTCCAGTCGATGTAGAAAGCGCTGGAGTTGAGGCTGAGCTTGCGATCGGACGAGCGCAGCTTCGCACCGACTTCATAGCTCCACAGCGAGTCTGCCTTGTAGGTCCCCGGCGTCGATGTGATACCCAACGCCGTAAGATCCGCCCCGCAGCGCGAGGCCGGCGGTGGCTGGTTGACGCCGCCCACGCGGAATCCCTTGGCTGCCGTCGCATAGAGCATGTTGGCGCTGTCCAGCTGATATTGCAGACCGAATTTGGGGGTGACGGGCGTTTCCTTGACCTTGCCGTCAGTGAGGCCGCCATTGGCGGTGGTCGGGGTCAGGAAGCCGGCAAAGGTTCCGGCCGTGACCTGATGATAGCTGAATTTTTCCCGACTGACGCGCGCGCCGCCGATCAGCTTCAATTTGTCGGTGATCGCGAAATTGGCCTCGCCAAAGACCGCCAGCGACTTTTCCTTCAGGTCCTGATCGCGATGATAGGTGATATTGCCGGGCTCGACCGGCACGCCGAAAATGGCCTGCGCCGGGGCGCCAAACACGGCCTGGGTTAGATCGTCCAGATTGGCGACGATATGATAGTTGGAATTATTCTTGTAGGTGGCGAAGAAGCCGCCCACCACCCAGTTGAAGCGGCTATTGCCGTCATTGGCGAAGCGGACTTCCTGGGTGAAACCGGTGCGCTTGTTCTCGTAGATCGGGGTCGAGCGATAGCTTTCGATATCGGCGACGAGGGGAAAACCGCCCTGGAAATTGCCCGGCTCGATATAGCTATAGTCGGACCGGCCATGGGTGCGGTCGCTGATATAGCTGGAGACCGAGGTCAGCGTGGTGCTGCCGATGTCCAGCTCTGCCTTGAGCGACGGCAGGAAGATGCGCGAGGTGCGCGGCTGCCTGGCGACACAGCGCGGCGTGCTGGCGGCATAATTATCACCCACATTGCAGTTGGCGCCCGTCTGATAATCGCCATAGACGGCAGCGGGATATGTGAAACCATTGAGCGTGGTTTCCGGCACGGTCTGCCAGGCTGTATCGGCATCATGCTGCTCACTCAGCGCATAATAGACCGAAGGCGTCAGGCTGAAATTCTCGGTCGGCTTGAAGAGCAGCGCGCCGCGCAGCGCCCAGTCGTCCGAACTGTTCGTGTCCTTTGCAAGCGTGTCGCCGGTGAAGCGATCGACATGATCGATATAGCCCGCCGTGCGGCGTTGCCACATGCTGACGCGGATACCAAGCCGGTCCTCGATCAGCGGGCCACCGAGCGCAATGCCCAGATCATGATTGACGCCGCCATCCTGGACGAAACCGACTTCCGCACGGGCATAGGCAGACATTTTCTCGAGGCTGGGTTCAGGCGTGATGAAGCGGATCGTCCCGCCGAGCGACGATCCGCCATAAAGCGTGCCCTGCGGGCCGCGCAGCACTTCGACCCGTTCCAGATCGAACAGCGCCGGAACCGGCGTGCCACTGCCCGAAATGCCGATCGCGTTGCGTTTCTGGAGCGGGGCATCATCGAGATAAACGCCGGTCGTCTGCGCGCCGGTTGAAGACGCCACGCCGCGGATCGAGATGCTCGGCACGCGATCGGCCGTGGTCGACGTCTGCATCGAGAGCGCTGGAACCGTGCGGACGATATCGGACACGCTGCGGATGCTGCGACGATCGAGCTGCTCCTGCGGCATCGCCTGCATGCTGATCGGCACACGGTTGAGAGTGGTTGCCGTCTTGGTGGCGGTCACGATGATTTCGCCTCCGGTGCCGGGCTCTGCCTGGGCTGTCGATGCATCGGCCGCCTGAAAGGCGCGAGGCGCGGTCCAGCTGCTGGTTGCGCGGGCCGATTGGAGGGAGCGCAAGGCGACCGGCGTCGTGACGGCACGGGCGCGCGGCTTCAAAGTGATGGCCGCCCCATTATCGGCAACGATTTCGAGGTTAGCGTCGGCAATCAGGCGGCGCAGTGCCGCCCGGGTATCAAAGACACCCATGATGGCTGGCGACCGGACACCGGCGAGCTGATCGGCCGGCGCGATGATCTGGATGCCGCTCTGCCGGGCGAACATCGGCAGCGTCATGTTGATATTGCCGGCAGGCACATTGAACTTGCGGTCCTGCGCCTGCGCGCTGCTGGCTACGATAGCCGTGGTTAGGCTGGCACCGATTAACAGGCTCTTGATCGTCATCGAACGGTTCATTGTCTGGCCCCCAGCCGCTCCCCGGACGCGGCGAATGGATCGGGCCTTTCAGACCGGTTTTCGCATCCTCCCTGTTCCCGTTCCCCCGGGGTTTTGCGCCCTAGATGCACGAGCGCGATTTTTCCCCCAGTGTCGGATTGCACTTTTTTGACATTGCGATCGGACATGGCATTTTTTGGATGCATGCATGGCGTGTCTGCGCGGTTCGCTCGTCATGGGGCTTGCCGAACATGACCGATTTTTCCGACGATCGCGCCTTCTGGCTGTCACGGCAGATCCTGCCGCATGAGGGTAGCCTGCGCGCCTGGCTAAGCCGGCGTGTCCATATCGGCTTCGACATCGATGATGTGATCCAGGAAGCCTATTCCCGGCTCGTCATGCTCGAGACGGTGAGCCAGATCACCAATCCGCGTGCCTATCTGTTCCAGACTGCCCACTCGATCATCCTCCAGGATTTGCGGCGATCCCGGATCGTGCCGATCGGCTCGATCCACGAGATTGGCGCGCTCGAACTGGAGGCGTCCGAGCCCCTCCCCGACCAGTTGGTCGACGAACGCATGGAACTCGAGCAGGTGGCAGCTGCCATTGAAGCACTGCCCCATCGCTGCCGCGAGGTCTTCATGCTGCGCAAAGTGCAGGGCTTGTCCCAGCGCGATGTAGCCAACCGTCTTGGCCTGTCGGAAAGCACGGTTGAAAAGCATGTCGCCAACGGTATTGGCAAATTATTGGATTTCTTCGCGCATAGCGGAAAATGGAGCGCTCGTGCATCAAGGGCACGTAAACGAGACAGCCGGCGCCATGAAAAGAGACAGTAGCGCACATATTGGCGACGCAGCAGCGCGATGGGCTTCGCGCATTGATCGCGCACCTCTGGAGCCCCATGAACAGGCGGAGCTTGACGCCTGGCTGGCGAGCGACACACGCTGTCCGGGCGCCTTCATGCGCGCCCGCGCTGCCTTGCTGCGCATGGACGCAGCCCAAGCCCTGGGCCCGGATTTCACGCCGCAAGCGCCGCGCCTGCACTTGTCCCGCCGCAATGTTCTTGCCGGATCAGGCGGCCTCCTCGCAGCATCGTTCGGCGCATTCCTGTTCTGGCCTAGATCGCAGGTCTATCGCACCGAAACAGGCGAAGTCCGATTGATCCCGCTCGATGACGGATCGATCGCAACGCTCAATACGCAGAGCGAGATGGAAGTCCTATTTACCCGGGAAAAGCGCCTGGTGCGCCTGATACGCGGAGAAGGCTATTTCGAAGTCGCCAAGGACAAGGCGCGACCTTTCATCGTCACTGCCATGGGCGCGCAAGTCCGTGCGGTCGGCACTGCATTTACCGTCCGAACACTGCCCGGCCGTGCCGTGGATGTGCGTGTCCAAGAAGGGATCGTCGAAGTCGGGAAGCCTGCACGCGCCAATCAAGCCGTCAGGATGGCCGCGAATATGGAAGCGAGGATCGGAGACGACGCTGATCGCATTGCTCCCGTTGCCATCACCCCGGACAATGTCCAGCGCGACCTTCTATGGCGGGAGGGACGCCTGAGCTTCGAAAGCGAGACGCTCGCGAACGCTGTCGCTGAGTTCAACCGCTATAATCGCACCGCCATCATCCTCGCCGGCGAGGGCATCGGCAAAAGGCATGTGACGGGCCTTTTCTCGGCAACCGATCCGCAGGGCTTTGCTCAGGCCATCGCCCTAAGCATGGACCTCAGCGCTCGTTCGAACGAAAAACAGATCGTGATTGAGAGCCGCTGAGCAGTCCACGATCCAGCATATCCTCGGACACTGCTCAGTTGAGCTAGCGCGGAAAACCCAACCCACGATCTCCCCGTCGACGGCCAACATCGAGAAAATCCTAATGATAACGGACGGTCCGTTTGTGAGAGGCGCGAAGTGGCGGCTGAAAGGCCGCAAAGGGTCGCGAGTTGCCTAAGCGTCGAACACCTTGGGCAGGGACTTTGCTGCCGTTCGCCTGCGGCCTGTCGAACGGCGCCTCTCGTCAGAAGC
Source organism: Sphingobium sp. L-44 (assembly GCF_056859495.1). Taxonomy (NCBI): domain Bacteria; kingdom Pseudomonadati; phylum Pseudomonadota; class Alphaproteobacteria; order Sphingomonadales; family Sphingobiaceae; genus Sphingobium; species Sphingobium sp. L-44. Next base: position 18,953 of record NZ_JBSXOQ010000098.1, read on the forward strand.
CGACATTCAACGTTCGCCCGACCGGCCTCTGGTTATGTCAGAAGCTTGGCCGTTATACCAAGGATCATAGATGATGACTCCCCGCGCCAATGCCGAGGCGATCAAGGCGGCGGGCATTTTCCAGCGCTTTTATGTCTCGACCGGCATCGGCCATGAGTTCCTGACCTAGGGGCCAAACCTGTACGAAATGGCGCCGTTGCTGTTTCGCGACCGCACGGGGGCGGGGCATCCGAGGAATTCAATTGCGCGCGTGTTTCATTGCAAATATGCGTAATCGAAGATCACGCCGTCGCGGGAGCGACCCTCGGCGGCGTGGCAGGCAAAACAGGGGCGGAGCAGGGTGCGCAGCACGAAGCGGCAGGATCTACACGTCGCGCACCGTCGCTGCAGCGGGCCTGCCGCGCTCGCCCTACTGCTCGCCTCTACCGGCACCGCAGTAGCGCAGGAGGCGCCGCCGCCCCCGCTCAGTTTTCAGGCAGCGCTCGCCAGGCTCGACAAAGCCTCACCGGGGCTCACCGGCGACGACCATGCCGTCCGCGCCAGCGAGGAAATCGCCGCCGCCACCCGAACGCTGCGCCGCCCGGTGGTCACCGCCTCGGCGAGCGTGATCGAATATCAGAAGACGCTCTCGGTCGACCTGTCCGAGCCCAAGGCCGATGCGCTGAGCGCCACCAACGGCTTTCTAGACCAGCTTGGCGGGCAATTCTCCGGCGCGAGCGCGCAGATTGTGGCGCAGGTGACCCAGCGGATCGGCGCGGCCCTGCCCCGGCTGTTTGGCGCGATTCCCAACACGCTGGAGTTCCAGACGCGCGACACCGTGTTCCGTCCGGCGATCACCGCGGCGATGCCGCTCTATACCGGCGGCGCGATTCCCGCCGTCCAGAAGGGCGCGGACGCAGCGGTAGGCATCGCCCGGGCCAAGCAGGCGGGCGGGCAGGATCTCTCCCGCGTCAATCTGGTGCGCGCCTATTTCGGCCAGAAGGTCGCGAGTCAGCTGACCGTATCAACCCGCGAACAGCTCGAAGCCTTCGACCGGCACCTCTCGGACGCGCGCAAGCTGGAAGCGGAAGGCGTGCTCGCCCATGCCCGGGTGCTGGAGGTGGAGGTCGCGCGCAACACCGCCCAGCGCGCCTTCGAGCATGCCCGCAGCGAGGAGGCGATCGCCACCGATACGCTGGCGCGGCTGCTCGATCAGCCGCTGGGCGTCACCGCCTCCACTCCGCTGTTCGTCCATTCGGAGCCGCTGCCGCCGCTCCAGCGCTTCCTCGACGGCATCGACCAGTCGCCGCGCGCGCAGGGTGCGGATGCCGCCAAGAGCGCAGCGCAGGCCGGGGTGGATCTCGCCAAATCGCGTTATCGCCCCCAGGCCTTCGCCTTCGGCAGCTACAACGCCAATCGCAACAACGCGCTGCCGACCGAGCCCGACTGGATCGCCGGCGTCTCGCTGCGCATGACCCTGCTCTCCAACTTCGATCGCCAGAAGGCGCTCTCGGCCGCCCGCGAGAACCAGGCCGCCGCCGCCGATGCCGCCGCGCAAGCGCGCCGCGACGTCGCCGGTGAGATCGTTCGCGCCTGGAACATCGCCGAAGCGGCGCGCCGCTCCTTCCTGCTGCTCGATGCCAACCTCGCCGCCGCGCAGGAAAATCTGCGCGTGCAGCAGCTTTCCTTCCGCGAAGGCGAGGTCGCCTCATCGGCGCTGATCGATGCCGAGGCGGCGCTGTCGACAGTCCGCACCCAGCGGCTCGCCGCCGCCTATGAATATGACCTGGGGTTGATGGCGCTGCTCGCCGCCAGCCACCGCGTCGACGACTATAGCGACTTCATGGCGCGTGCCGACCGGCACGTGGAGGACCAGCAATGACCGACGAGACCGCGGCTCCGCCGCGCCGCAAGCCGCCCATCCTCGCGATCGTGCTCGGCATCGCGGTGCTGGTGCTGATCGTCGGCGGGCTGTGGCTCGCCAACCGGCCCGCACCCGAGCAGCTGCAGGGCATGGTCGATGCCGACGAGGTCAATGTCGCCACCAAGGCGCTCGCCCGCGTCGAGACTCTGGTGGCCGAGGAAGGCCAGCGCGTCCGCGCCGGCACGCTGCTCGCGACGCTGTCGAGCCCGGAGATCGCCGGCGGCAAGGCGCAAGCGCAGGGCGCGGTGGACGCCGCCCGCGCGATCGCCTCGGAAACCAATGAGGGCGTGCGGCAGGAGGACATCGCCTCGTTGCGCTCCACTTGGCAGGCGGCGCAGGCGGCAGCCGACCTCGCCGCGGTGACCAGCCGGCGCACCGCGAACCTTTATGCGCAGGGCGTGGTCGCGGCGCAGCGGCGCGACGAGGCGGCGGCAGCGCGCGACGCCAGCGCCAAGCAGGCCGAGGCCGCGCGGCAACAGTATCTCAAAGCGCTCGCCGGCGCACGCCCGCAGAACAAGCAGGCGGCCAACGCCCAGGTCCGCATCGCCGAGGCGGCGCTGCAGACCGCCACCGCGCTCGGCAGCGAGACCCAGCTGGTCTCGCCGATCAACGGCGAGGTTTCGCGCAAGCTTGTGCAGCCCGGCGAAGTCGTCAGCCCGGTGATCCCCGCCTATCAGGTGCTCGACATCGACCATAGCTGGGTAGCGCTCACCGTGCGCGAGGATCGCTTCAAGTGGATCGCGATGGGCAAGCGGCTGCACGGCCACATCCCCGCGCTCGGCCGCGACGGCGATTTCGCGGTCTATCATATCGCCCCGCGCGGCGACTTCGCGACGTGGCGCGCAACGCGGCAGGCTTCGGGCTATGACGTCCGCGCCTTCGAGGTGAAGCTGCGCCCGGTTACGGCGATCCCCGGCCTGCGCCCCGGCATGAGTGTGCTGTTCGACTGGCCGCAATGAGCGCCTTCGGCCACGCCTTGGGGGCGGAGCTGCGCCATCTGGCGCGGGACCGCTGGGACCTGGCCGGGCTGACGCTGATCCCCGCGCTTCTGCTGTTTCTGATCGGTGCGATGTTCTGGCAGGGATCGATGCGGCGGCTGCCGATCGTGGTGATTGACGACGATCGCAGCTCGGCGAGCCGCGATATCCTGCGCGCGATCGACGCGGCGCCGCTGGTCCATATCGTCGCGATGCGCGCCACCGAGGCGGAGGCAGTGGAGGAAGTGCGGCGCGGCCATGCCAATGGCTTCGTCCACCTGCCCAAGGATCTCGGCGCGGGGCTTGCCCGCCACCGCACGCCGGTAATCCGCATCCTATACAATGCCAGCTTCCTATCTTCCGGCTCGCAGGCGGCGAGCGGTGCGGAGAGCGCGGTGCAGGCCGCCGCCGCGTCGCTGGTGGTGGACCAGCTTTCCGGCCACGCCCTGCCCCCGGATCCGACGCGGCGCTTCGCCGTCGAGGCGGTGCCGCTCAACAACGCCGCGTCGAGCTTCGAGTGGTTCCTCGGCACGCTGATCTATCCGGCGGTGCTGCATCTGGTCGCGGCGGTCACCTCCGCGATGGCGCTGGGCCGGGAACTGGAGGGGCGGTCGCTCGGCGGCTGGGCGGCGCGCAGCGGCACGATCGTGCCCGCACTGTTCGGCAAGCTGCTGCCGTATGTCGGAGCCGCAAGCCTGTGGGGCATCGCCTGGCTGCTGTTCGTGACGCTGGGGCGCGGCTGGCGGGTGGAGGGCAGCGTAGCGGCGATCGTCGCGGGGCAGACGCTCTTCTATCTCGGCACCGCCGCGATTTCCGCGCTGCTCGTCGCAGCCACGCGCGAAACCGCCACGGCGCTGTCGGTCTGCGCGGTCTATGCGGGTTCGGCGTTAGCCTATGCGGGCGCCACCCTGCCGCTCAACGGCGGCAGCGGCTTCGCGCGCTTCTGGAGTGAGGTGCTGCCCCTCACCCATTACCTCGCGCTCCAAACCGGGCAGCTGGGCGGACAGGATGTCGCCACCATCTTCCCGCCGATTCTGGCACTGCTCGCCTATGTGCTGGTGCCGGGCGCGCTCGCCTGGCTGCTGATCCGGCGGCAGGCGCGATGAGTTTCGCCGCCGCCTTCCGCGCCACCTGGGCGACGGTGCTGACCTCCCGCACCCTGCTCAGCACGATGCTGCTCGCGGTGGTGCTCTATGCCTTCTACTATCCGGCGCCCTACAGCCAGGAAGTCGCTCAGCAACTGCCGGTGGTGCTGGTCGATGAGGACGGCAGCGCGCTCAGCCGCGAGCTGGTCCGCAACCTCGAAGCCACGCGCGCCGTGATCGTGGCCGAACATGCACCGAGCGTAGCCGAGGCTCAGGCGCAGCTCCGCGCGGGCAAGGTGGACGGCGTGGTGCTGATCGCCCGCGGACTGCAACGCCAGCTGCGTACCGGCGCGCCGGGGGCCGGGATCGCGGTATGGGTCAATGCCTCGTACCTCCTGCGCGCCAGCACGATCGGCGAGGCGGTGACCGAGGTGCTGCGCGATCTCGCCGTCGAGAAGCTGGACGTGCTGGGCCAGGCCGTGCGCACCGGGCCGCCGGTCACCATCGTCCGCGAGCCGATGTTCAACCCGACCGCGGGCTACAAGGGCTATGTCTTCCCCGCCGTGACCATCGTCATCATCCAGCAGACCCTGCTGTTCGGCGTCGCTACCTTCGTCGGCGGGCGGCGGCGCGATGGGCGCTGGCGGATGGGGCATGGCGAATATCTCGGCACGTGGGCAGCGTTCACATCGGTTGGGCTGCTGACCTGCCTGTTCCTGTTCGGCTTCATCTTCTGGGTGCAGGGCATCCCGCACGACGAGAATGTCGCGGGCATGCTGCTCGCCGCGCCGTTGTTGGCGGCCTCGGTCGCCGGGCTGGGGCTGTGGCTGGGCAGCTATTTCGACCGGTCTGAGCGGGCGATGATGATCCTCGCGCCCACCTCCGCGCCCTTCTTCTTCCTCTCGGGCACTGCCTGGCCGCTCGACCAGATGCCGGGCTTCGTCCGCGCGGTGGCTAAGCTGATCCCCTCGACCAGCGGCGTGCAAGTATTCGTGCCGCTCAACCAGATGCACGCCAGCCTCGCCGACGTGGCGCCGGGGGTGCTCACGCTCCTCGGCCTTGCGCTCCTCTATGGCGGGCTAGGCTGGTGGCGGATCACCGGGCTGCGTCAGAAGCTGAAGCTGAGCTAGCCGGCGACGAAGTCCGAACTCGCATAGCCTGCCTTGGCCGACGCCGGCCCAGCGGCGAGATGCTCGTAGCGGCCGGTCAGCGACAGCCGCGGGGTGAGTGACCAAACCTCCTGCAGCCGAGGGACATCGGAGGTCCGAGTGTGGCGGACTTCACTCTTTATACCGAAGGCGATCAACCACGATGCGGAAGGCTGTGGTTGCCTAGGGCCGCTTTCGGCCCGAGCGGTCGTTCAAAGTGACTGGTGGGAACGGCTTGAGCTGGTCGACTGACGCCGCCCCCTCCTGACGTGTCGGAAGGCACTTTCGGGAAATGCTGTTCGTCCGCCCCCGGAAGGTTGAGCATGCCAAAATTCAAAAGCGCCCACTCGAGCGGATTATTATCTCCAACGCGGATCCTTGCAATTATTGCTATCTGAGAAGGTGGCCTCGCTACGCTCCTCACCCCAGATGCGCTTGCCAGCCCGCTTGGGATGCTCGCGAAAGTGCTGGTTGCGCTCGGCGAAATAGCTGTTGATGGCTGCCCGTGCTTCGTCGACCGACTCATAATTGCTATTGTGGATGATTGCCCGAGCCATCCCGCTGAAGATTGATTCAATGACGTTCAAGAACTGAGCGCCCGCTGGCAGTGGAGCCGTTTCGACGCGCGGGCGTCTAGCCACCTCGGCGATCGCATTGTGATCCTGGATCCGTTGGTGCAGCTTTTTCGACATGTGCCAAGACGCGGCATCCCATGACAGATAGAGAGTGCGTCGATCGGCATATTGCTCGATCAGCACTTCCATCATGCGTATCATCTCGGCTGTATTCTTTCGCTCACTGTAGAAGTGCGTGACTTGGTTTCCGCTTAACTCCAGCGCCGCCGTCATGATCATGCAGCCCTTTGATCGCTGCCATTGTGGGACCACACGGTGTGGGCCAGGAGGATCGAGCTTGACTCCGGACTTCATTTTGACTGCGAAGGGGCCGAACTCGTCGATCGAGAAGAAGGCCTCATCTGACGCCAGTTTACCCAATATGGTCTGCACAGCCGCCAGTTTCTCCCGGTAGGCAGGGTCTTGGGATGTCAGCACGATCCTCGCCTTGCGCCATTTCCAGCCGGCATCCTTGACGATCTGCCGCACAACGTGAAGGCACGCCGGATGCCCCACCGAGGTTAACACCATCCGGAGATCGCGCATGGTCCAAGACGTACGATTGATGCCATGATCTTTTGGCGGCTCATGGAGAATGCGGAAAACGGCGGCCTTCAGATCCTCTTGCTGAGCCTTCAGCACTCCCCTGCTTATTGGGGCAAGCAATTGCTCGACGCCGCCAGCTTGGAACGCTCGAATATGGCGTCTGCAACTATTCCGGCTTAGCCCGAGGCACGCAGAGATGCGCCGGATCGGGAAGCCCTGCGCATAGGCTAGGACAGTGATGGCCCGATTGCGCCGCCGGCTGCTGGGATCATGGACGCAAGGCAGAAGCTTTGAAGCGACCTCGGCTGACACACGTAACGGGGTTCCAAGGTGGTTTCCCCTAAGCTCATTGATCCAATGCGCCACCTCAAGCCCCTGCTCGGCACGGCGGTCGCGCTCCAGACTGAGAGCGATGGTCGAGCCCGCAGCCGCTGCGTCAGCCTTGAGCCGATAGGCTCGGGACCCTTGAGCGAAAGCCACGCATGCGCCTGATGCGTCAAAGCCAAACGGTCGAACCGCGATTTTCACATACGAAGACTGGGCTTTCCGGCATTGCCTGCGGACGGCATCATAACTGCCAAGGCTGCCATGCTGATCTCGCAGCGACTCGTAAATCGCCTTCATCGTGCGGCGCTCCCGCTGCGGCTTCGCTTCATCCTCGATAAGCATTGAGGTGATAGTGGGCACATACGGGGCGATTGCTGGCGGGCGGCTCGGACGGCGATATTTGGCGGGCTGCTCCTGCGCGAGCATCTTGCGGACCACGGCTCGGCTAAGCCGTTGCGATCGGGCAACTCCTCTGATCGACTGCCCGTCGATCAAGACGAGTTTACGAATGCGGGCCCATTGGACAGGATCTGTATGCATCGCCGGGGACCTCCCAGCTGACATCATGCCGGATATGAGTTAATGCCTGTCGAACTCCGGCTGTGACCGAATCTCTAGCGCCCATTCTGCACTCATTGCCCTCGGCATAGATCTCAGCTCTCGTCAAAATAGCGTGAAGCCTGATGCCCTCGTCTCAAAACCGCTTGTGCCCCCCTATCTATTCGACTCCTATCAACGTCGCGACAGACCGGTTTCGACGTGACCGGACATTCATATTGCCGCGTAGGAAAGGCGAGATTTGGTCGCGACCTGCCGGTTACCGGACAGTCCGGACCTGGGGATGCGAAATTGGTGCCTGAATGGCGACAAAGGGTCGGCAGCGACCCCGCGTTAATCCCTGCCGCCGCTTTGAACGGGAGCCCTTCTCAAAGCCAGCCATTTTCGCAAGTCTGGCATCTGCCAGACAGAATGGCACTGGCAATGAGAATGAATCCCTTTGACAGCATAGTAGGTGGGCATGACGCCCACCCACTTGTTTCAGGCCGCGAGGTGGTCGTTGAAGAATGTCGTGAGCTTGTCGAACGGGATGATGTCAACCTGATCGTAGAGGTCCGTGTGCGTGGCGCCAGGAATGATCATCAACTCCTTGGGTTCAACCGCTGCCGCATAGGCCGTCTCGCTGAAATAGCGCGAATGTGCCTTCTCGCCATGGATGAGCAGCACCGGTCGGGGAGCGATCTCCGCGATATAGGTTAGGATCGGCAGATTGAAGAACGGCAGCGGCGTGGTGAGCGACCATGCGGCGTTCGAGTTGATCGCGCGGGGATGGAAGCCGCGCTTCGTCTTGTAATAGGCCGCATATTGCACGACGAACTCGGGTTCGCCGCCCTTCAGCTCCAGGGAGACCGGGCCATAGGCCGGAGTGCCCTTCTCGGCGTCCGTCCAGCGCTGGCGGCTCATCTGCTCCAACGCCTCGGTGCGCTGCTGCGGGGGCGTGCTGTCATTATAGCCCTTCGACATGACGCGGGTCATGTCGTACGTGGTGCTGGCGACGACCGCCTTGATCCGCTTGTCGATGGCGGTGGTGCTGAGCGCCATGCCGCCCCAGCCGCAGATGCCGATGACACCGATGCGCTCGCGGTCGATCTCCGGCCGCAGCCCGATGAAGTCGACGGCCGCGCTGAAATCCTCGGTGTTGATGTCCGGCGATGCGACGTTGCGCGGCTCACCGCCGCTCTCGCCGGTATAGGACGGATCGAAGGCGAGCGTTGCGAAGCCGCGCTCGGCCATGGTCTGAGCATAAAGGCCCGAAGACTGCTCCTTGATCGCCCCGAACGGACCGCTGACCACGATCGCCGGGAGCTTCTCGGTGCCGCGCTCCCTGGGGAGATACAGATCGGCTGCAAGCGTGATGCCGTAGCGGTTCTTGAACGAGACCTTCTGGTGATCGACGGCGTTGCTGCGCGGGAATGTCTTGTCCCAATCTTGTGTCATATCTGGAGCCTTTGCTGGGGAAATGGAAGGGATCGAAAGCACGCCAAGGGTGACGAGACCGGCTGCGCCAGCCCTGAGCACGCCGCGGCGCTCGAATGAGGAGGATCGGTCGGTCATGGCTGGGCTCTCCTTGTCAGGCCAATTGTTCGGCGAAGATCGGCATGGTGCGGATGCGCGACGTGACGACCGCCAGCAGCGACGCGATAACGAGTAGGGCGGCTGCGACGCTGAACGGGCCGCGATAGCCCCAAGCATCGAACAATGTGCCGCCGACCATCGCGCCGAGCATGATCGCAAGCTGGATGATCGCGACCATCAAGCCGCCACCGGCTTCCGCCTCATGTGGCATAGTCTTGCTGAGCCAGGTCCACCATCCAACCGGCGCGGCGGTGGCGAGCAGGCCCCAAAGGGTGAGGAGCAGGCCGGCGGTCAGGGGCGTGCCGTCAACTTCGACCAGCGTGATGGCAATGACTGCCAGCATGGCCGGGATGGTGATCAGCAGGCTGTAGAGGTGTGTCTTGAGCAGCCAGCCAATCATGATCGTGCCAACAAAGCCAGCAATGCCCAGCGCCAGAAGTATGGCCGAGATCAGCGGCGCGTCGTTCCCCGTCACCAGGTCAAGGAACGGACGCAGATAAGTGAGCAGCGTGAACTGACCGAAGAAGAACAGAGAAACGGCAATCATGCCGATGGCGAACTGCCGATGTTTCAGCAGAGCGAACACGTCGCGTGCGCGGATCGTCGCTTTTTCGGGTGGCAGGGCCGGAAGGCTGCGCCACTGCCAAACGAACGCGATGACGGCGAGCGGCACCACGCAGAAGAAGGCGCCGCGCCAGCCGATCAGGCCGCCGAGGAAGCTGCCGATGGGGGCGCCCAATGTGGTCGCGACCGCATTCCCGCCATTGAGGATCGCCAATGCCTTAGGCACGGACTCCTCGGGCACGAGGCGCATAACGACTGCTGCCGATATTGACCAGAATCCGCCGATCGCGACCCCGAGCAATGCGCGCCCTGCCATCAGCAGCGGGGCATTGGGCGCGAGTGCGACCATCACGCCGGACACGACCATCAATGCGGTGAAGATTAGCACGACGCGACGCCTGTCAGAAACGCCGATGATCGCCGAGATGAACAGGCTAGTGATGAGCGCGAAGAGGCCGGAGATGGCAATCGACTGGCCAGCATGCCCCTCAGTGATCGCCAAATCGCGCGCGATCGGGCTCAACAGGCTGACCGGCATGAATTCCGATGATATCAGTATCGTGGCGCACAGCGCCATTGCTATCACCGCGCCCCAGGCAGGCGCTGTCGCGATTTTGCCGGATGCCGGCATGGTCTACCTCGTAGTTCTCGGATGAATTTCTCCTCCACTATCTAGCCCGCGCGTCGATCCATAATTAGAGGTCTAAATCTTCTGATAATCAGTAGGGATTTTAATTAATGGCGCGGGACACGCTGAGCGACATCACCGCCTTCGTCCATGTGGCGCGCGAGCGCGGTTTCACCAAAGCAGCCGGTAAGCTCGGGCTTTCCCAGTCCGCGATCAGTCAGATCGTCAAGAAACTGGAGGACCGGCTCGGGGTCCAGTTGCTCGTCCGCACAACCCGCAGCGTGGCGCCGACAGAAATCGGCGAGAGGCTGCTCCAGAAGGTCAGTCCCTATCTGGACGGGATCGAGGCGGAACTGGCCGCGGTCAACGAAGTGCGAGACAGGCCTACGGGCAAGATCCGTATCAGCGCATCGGACCACGCCATCAACGAACTTCTGCTGCCCAAGCTGACCGCTTTCATGAGGGACTATCCTGACGTCAGTGTCGAGATGATCACCGACTATGGTCTGATCGACATTATCAGCGAGCGCTATGATGCGGGCGTGCGCTACGGCGAAACTCTGGCGAAGGACATGATCGCCGTCCGCATCGGGCCGGACGCCCGCATGGTCGCCGTCGGCTCGCCAGACTACTTCGAGCGTTATGGTCGGCCTGAAAGCCCGTCCGATCTCCAGTCGCACAATTGTATCGGGCTGCGCCAGACCTCCGGACGGCTCTACGCCTGGGAATTGCAGCGGGAGGGCGAGACGGAGATCAAGGTGCAAGTCGGCGGGCAGCTAATCTTCAATAACAGCTATTCCTGCCTCGGCGCAGCCGTTGCAGGACTGGGTCTCGCCTTCATCCCGCAGGATCTGGCGGAAGCACATCTGCAAGCCGGCAGGCTGGAAATCGTACTCGACGAGTGGAGCCTGCCATTCCCCGGCTTCTATCTCTATTATCCGACGGTCACGCAGCCATCGCTCGCCTTCTCGCTGCTAGTCGAGGCCTTGCGGTATCAATGGCCGGAACGGACCATAAGATTGGGCGGCAAGTAATCGTGGAGCTGCGCGTTGCAGGGCGACCAAGGAAAGCAGACTGACCGCATCTGGGCATCGGAAATCGACGGCTGAGCGACCGCAAAGGGTCGAAATTTCACGCCGGTCCATCCGGGGCCGAGATTGCCATTTCGCCAGCATGACCGCCGCCCACGGCCGCTACGATAATCGCGAACCTCGACCTCCCCGGCGGTCAGATCATTGCGCAGCCGCCTTGCCAATGCCGCGATAGCGCGACAGCCAGTGGGCATAGGGTGCGGGAAGCACCCAAGCCGGCTTCTCAACGCCGAGTGCCTGCGCAGCAACATAGGGATAATGCGGATCGGCCAGGTGCGCACGCGCGATCATGACGAGATCGAGTTCGCCCTTTTCGACCGCCGCATTGGCGACCTCGGGCCCGTCGATGCACCAGGCGGTGGCGACCGGCAGGCCGGTTTCCCGCCGCAGGCGGCCGGCATAGGGCGCCATGAAGCCCTCTGCCCATGGCGTCTTGCCCTCGATCGTCGAGAAACCGATGCTGACATTGAGCATGTCGAGCCCGCGTGCCTTGAATTCATTCACCAGCGCAATCGATTCCACCAGCGTCTCCTCGTCGCGGCCGTCAAACTCGATGACGCCGAAGCGCGCAGTCAGCGGCAGATGCTCCGGCCACACCTTGCGGACCTCCTCCAGCGTTTCGATGAGGAAGCGGCCACGCCCGCGCCAGTCGCCGCCATATTGGTCAGTGCGCTGGTTGGCATGGACCGAGAAGAAGCTCTGCGCGAGATAGCCGTGCGCGAAATGCAGTTCGAGCCATTCGAAACCGGCGGCCAGTGCGCGCTTTGCAGCGGCGACGAAATCGGCCTTCACCCGCTCGATATCGGCAAGAGTCATCTCGCGCGGCACGCGGGGCAGGCCACCGCCGAACGGAATCGCGGACGGCGAGATCGGCTCCCAGCCGCGCGGATCGCCGGCAGGGATATGATCGTCGCCCTCCCAAGGCAGGTTTGCGCTCGCCTTGCGGCCGGCATGGCCGATCTGGATGCCGGCTACGGCGCCTTCCGCTTTGATCTCGGCGGCGATGCGGGCCATGCCCTCGATCTGGCCGTCATGCCACAGGCCGGTACAGCCCGGCGTGATCCGGCCATCGGCCGACACGCCGGTCGCCTCGACGATCACCAGCCCTGCGCCGCCACGCGCGATCGAGGGATAATGGATCCAGTGCCAGCGGTTGGTGACACCATCGATGGCGCTATACTGGCACATCGGCGGCACGGCGATGCGATTGCGCAGGGTGACGCCCTTCAGTTTGAACGGCTCGAACAATGCGGACATGAAAGCTCCTTGGCGGGCAAAAAAGGGGATCAGCCGCGCACGGCTGCGAGGACGAGGTGCGCGACTTCCTCCGACGATTGCGGGTTCTGGCCGGTAACCAGCTTGCCATCACGGCGCGCGAAGGGCTGGAAGGCCGGGCCGCTTTCATAATGCGCACTGAGATTGCGGATCCGGGTTTCGAGCAGGAAGGGCACCTGCTGCGTCAGGCCGGCCATCTCCTCTTCCTCGTTGGAGAAGGCGGACACAGTGCGTCCGGAGACGAGCGGCTTGCCGGCTTGATCCTTCGCGCTGACGAGGCCGGCCGGGCCGTGGCAGACGGCAGCGACGACCTTGCCTTTCGCCCAGGCATCGGACAATAGCGCGCCGAGCGTGGCATTGTCCGGCATGTCCCACATCGTGCCGTGGCCTCCAGGCAAGAACACGGCGTCATAGTCGTCCGCGCGCACATTCGCGATGGCCGGGGAGGATTTGATCTTTGCCATTGCAGCAGCATCGGCGAGGAAGCGATCGACGCTGACAGGGTTCTTGCCGGCTTCCTCGATCGAATGGGGATCGACCGGCACCTGGCCGCCCGCGACAGAGGCGATGTCCACCTCGGCACCGGCATCGCGGAACACATAATAAGGCGTGGTCAGTTCTTCGAACCAGAGGCCAGTCTTGCGGTCGCTGGCGCCGATCCGGTCATGCGAGGTGAGAATGATGAGGATTTTCATGGAGTTCAGCCTTTCGTGCTGCGGGCGGCGACAATGAGGCCGTCGAGCCAGTCCTGATGACCATTGATCATGGGATTGGGTTTCGTTGTTGCCAACGCCTTCGCCGGCGCGCCGTTCTGCGTTTCCTGGGTGAGGATGCGGACGCGGCCACCGGGGAGATTCTCGACCAGCCAGGCATGGTGGACATCAAGGCGGCTATCGCCTTCGCCAGCCCAGCCGTGCCAGGCGACACGGCCCGGTGCGTTGTCTGACGGCGCGACATATTCCACCACCTCGGCCTCGACCGGGAAACCGAAGGTCTCGAAATAGAAGCGCGTTCCGCTGGCCAGTTCAGGGCCGCCACCATCATAAAAGCGAATGTTGGCACTGTTGGCGTAATAATCCGGCCAGCGGGGTGCCTCGGCCAGCAGCGGCCAGATATCAGCGGCATTCAGCCCCGCCACGATCACCTCGTTCGAGGCGAAATTGTCGCTGAAGCCGGGGAGAAAGCCCTCGGGCCAGTGGATTGCGTTCATCATGATGTCGCCCTCGATAATATGGATCGGTTGCCGCTTTCCTCGAAATGGGCATCGTGCAATGATAAGGCAAATAAGCTCCATCTATCAGGGCTATCATCGTGCGTGATATCAGAACGATCGATCTCAACCTGCTGCGCGCGCTCGATGCGCTGCTCGACGAACGCAACGTCAGCAAGGCGGCGGAGCGGCTCGGCGTCACCCAACCCGCTGTCAGCGGCATGTTGACGCGACTGCGCGAGAGTTTCGACGACAGCTTGTTCGTGCGCTCGCAGCGCGGTGTGCAGCCCACATTGCGCGCCCTCGCGCTGGCCGAACCGCTCAAGCAGATCCTCGCCAATGTCGAAGCCCTGCTGCGGCCGGCAGCCTTTGATCCGGCGACGGCATCCTTGACGCTGACTTTGGCAGCCACCGACTATGCCCTTCAGGCGGTGGTGGTGCCGTTCGTGATGAAGCTGTGCCGTTACGCACCCGGAATCCGGGTCGCGACACGACCGATCGACAATGACAGGATCGCCCAGCAGTTCGAACGGGGTGAACTGGATCTGGCGCTGATGACACCGGAATCCGCCCCGCTCGACCTCCATTCGCGGCGCCTGTTCGACGAAACCTATGTCTGCGCATTGCGGGCCGGCCATCCCGATGCCGGCGGCACGACGATTTCGATCGAGCGTTTCTGCGCGCTCGATCACGCGCTGGTGTCCTTCTCAGGTGGCTCGTTCCACGGCGTCACGGACGAAGCACTGGCCCGTGAAGGGCGGGAAAGGCATGTGGCGCTGTCATTCCACAGTTTCCTCGCTCTGGCGGAGGTGCTGCGAGCCACCGATCTCATCGCGGTCGTGCCACGGCGGCTGGCGGCTGCCTCCGATGGTCTAGCACTGATCGAGCCACCGGTCGCCGTTCCGGGCTTCACCAAGCTTGCCGTGTGGCATGGACGCACACACAATGACGCAGGACATCGCTGGGTGCGTGCACTTCTTTTCGAGACATGCGGCGCGGTCGATGCGCTCAGCAGCGAGTTCCTGCGATGCTGCAGCCTAGATCAGACGGGTTGATCGCACTCGGGCCTTCGCCGCAATGGTCTGGTCAAGGGCAGGCCTCTGGCGCTTGGCCAACTCCCTTCCCGCGATGAGCAAAGCCTTGGAGCCGTCTATTTGTGCCGGTGGTCGAGCATTTCTAATGCCCAGCGGAGCCTAACGGTAGCAAATCCTTGCTGATAAGGGGCAGCCGAAACTGGCAAGTCTCGGGCATCCGGAAAGGAAAAGCGGACGGGCTGCACGTGGGAAAGAAAAATTGGTGGTTGAACGGCCGGGAAGGGGCGAAACTGGCAGCATATCAACATCGAACAAATGATCGTGGTGAAAACGTACCTAGACAATGGTAGCGCTATCTAAAAATGGTTGCGTTACGGCACTCTTCCAAGCACAATCAGTCCATCAACGAGCAAAGCCCATTCTAAAGCCTTGCCGACAGGAGGGATATCTGATGCCGCTTCAAGGCGGAATGCTGGCAAGACTGTTATGCGCTGCATCTCTGATTTGCGCCACTGGTGCCGGGGCGGAGGCGTCACCCTCCGCATCGACATACGTCAACCCCATCCTCTACGCCGATTATTCCGACCCCGACGTCATTCGCGTCGGACAGGATTATTATATGGTGGCATCGAGCTTCCATTTCTCGCCCGGCATCCCGATCCTCCATTCCCGCGACCTGGTCCACTGGTCGATCCTTGGCCATGTCTTGCCGCGCCTGCCGTTCGCGCCCGAATATGACATGCCCGGCCCCCACAGCCTGACCGACGCGATTTCCAAGCCGATCGGCGGCACGCGCTATGCCGGCGGCGTCTGGGCGCCGTCGATCCGCCATCATGCCGGCCTGTTCTACGTCTATTGGGCGACGCCGGACGAGGGCATCTTCATGGCCACCGCCAGCAAGGCGGAAGGCCCCTGGAGCGCGCCGGTCAAGGTGATCGACCAGCCGATGCTGGAAGACCCCTGTCCCTTCTGGGACGATGATGCCCAGGCCTGGCTGGTCCATTCCCGCCATGGCGCCGGGCCATTGATCCTCCATCGTATGAGCGCGGACGGCAAGAGCGTGCTCGATGGGGGAACGGTGATCGTCGAGGACAAGCAGAAGCTGCCGATCCTGGAAGGCCCCAAATTCTACAAACGCAACGGCTATTATTATATCTTCGCGCCCTATGGCGGCGTGGAGAAGGGCGCGCAGGCCGCTCTGCGCGCGCGCGACATTCGCGGCCCCTATGAAGCGAAAACCGTGCTGGCCCAGGGCAGCAGCGCTCTGCAAGGGCCACATCAGGGTGGCTGGGTCGAAACGCCGTCGGGCCAGGGCTGGTTCATCCATTTCAACAGCAGCGGCGCCTTTGGCCGCATCACCTATCTGGAACCGCTCAAATGGGTCGATGACTGGCCGGTGATCGGCGACCTGCGCCCTGGCAGTGATGTCGGCCAGCCGGTCGAGCGTCATGCCATGCCGTACACGGGATCGCCCCTAACGAAGGATCGGCTCCAGGACACGGACGCATTCGGCAGCGCGAAACTGGGGCCACAATGGGAATGGAACCATAATCCGGACAACCGTGCCTGGAGCCTTACCGCACGCCCCGGTTTCCTGCGTCTCCAAGCCCTGCCCGCCGACCATCTGGTGACTGCCCGCAACACGCTGACCCAGATATTGCAGGGACCGAGCAGCCGGATCACGACCCGGATCGAGATCGGCCGGATGACCGATGGCCAGCGGGCGGGGCTTACCCTGTTCGGCGTAAAGCCAAGCTGGATCGGCATCGTCCGGCAGGATGGGCAGTCGCATCTGACTCTGGCGTCAGCCGGGGACGAAACCACCGGCCCAGCCCTCACCGGCTCCTCCGTCGAATTGCGGGCGGAGGTCAGCGAAGACCAGATGGTCCGTTACAGCTACAGTCTCGACGGCCGCGCATTCCAGCCGTTCGGCGACGCCATCGCCCTCGCGCGCTTTTCCTGGTGGAAGGGATCCCGACCGGGGCTGTTCACCTTCACGCGCGGCAAGCCCGACGGTTCTATCGACGTTGACTGGGTCCGGGTCGATCATCCCGCGCCTGCCGCGCCATAACGCCAGTTTCCAGGGGAAATTAAATGGATCGACGTTCCTTCCTGCTCACCGCCACGAGCGCCCTTGCCAGCGCTGGCACAAGTCGTATGGCCTATGCGGGGCCTGCCGCCGACACGCCGCGCTTCAGCACCGCCAACCGTCTTTGGCAGGCGGCCTATGACAAGGCGCTGGAAGTACTGGCCGCCAACGTTCAGGTCATGCCCTATGTTAGCAAGCCGGTGCTGATCGAAGGCGCCGTCTATCAGGGCATCTGGCAGGAATGCGGACCGCACGAGGCACTGGTCTATCGCAAGTTCCGGCCGGACGTGGCCCGTAACAGCCATATGACCTTTTTCGAATTGCAGCGGGCGGACGGCCAGTTGCCCGCCAACAACAAGATTGTCGAAACCGGCTTTGGCCAGATCCAGATGGTCGTGCCGATCGCTGCCACCGCCTGGGAACTGGCGCGGGCGACCGGCGACAGCGCGCTGCTGGAGGCCAGCTACCGCGCCTGTTCGGCCTGGGATGGCTGGCTGATGCGCTATCGCAATATACGCGGCACCGGACTGGTCGAAGGATTTTGCACCTATGACACCGGCCATGACAACAGCCCGCGCTGGGCCGGCATGCCCAACCAGTGCCCGAACAAGGATGCCCGCACCCATCACCCCATCGCCACCCTGCCCCGTCTGTGCCCGGACCTGTCCGCAACCGTTTATGGCGGGCGCAGGGCCTTGGCCGAAATGGCAAAGGAGCTCGGCAAGACCAGCGAGGCCGACCGCTGGGCAGCGCAGGCCGAGCATATTCGCGGCCTGATCCTTTCCAAACTCTATGTGCCGGAAGATGCGGCCTTCTACGATCTGGATGCCAAGGGCGATTTCGTGCGCGTGCGTTCCGACATTCTCTCGCGCGTCTGCGGCGAACATGTGCCCGACCAGGCGCTGTTCGACATGCTCTGGACCCGGCAACTGCATAATCCGGCAGCCTTCTGGGCACCCTATCCGCTGACGTCGGTGGCAATGGACGACCCTGCCTTTGTCGGATCAATCCCGGCCAACAGCTGGGGCGGCGCCACCCAGGCGCTGACGGCATTGCGCGCCGGCCGCTGGTTCGACCATTATGGCCGCACCGCCGAGTTCAGCCAGATGATGAATCCCTGGTGCGCAGCGCTGATCCGCGACATGACCTTCCGCCAGCAGATGGATCCGCGTACCGGCGCCTTCACCCATGCCGAGGCCGCCGGCTACTCCCCCGCCGCGCTGGTGATGGTCGATTATAGCTGGCGGCTTGTCGGCGTCTGCGAGGAAGCCGACGACCTGCACTGGAATGTCCGCCCCGGCCATGAAGCGGCGCAGGCCACCCGCCTGTCGATGCCGACCGATGCAGGGCGCAGTGCCGCCATGGCCTATCGTGCCGGCGGCGCCGACCTTAACCTTGCGGGCGCAGAAATCGGCCGGATCGAAGGCGGGGCCGCGCGCCTCGTCACCGACAAGCAGGGCAAGCCGCGCCATCTGATCGGTATCGAGCCACAGGCCCAGACGATCCGCCTGCGCCTGACGGGACAGTCTGTCCGCCAACTGACCCTGCACGCCAATGAACGGGTGACGCTGTGAACCGGGTGATCGACCGCCGCAGCCTGATCGCGGGCGCCGCTGCCCTGGCCCTGCCGATTCCTGCCTCGGCACGATCGGCAAACTCCCTCGCTGCGCTGGGCGCCGCCAAGGGCATCCGCTTCGGCAGCACGGTCGGCAAGGATAATTTCGCCGACCCCGGCTATCGCGCGCTCAATGCCGCGCAATGCGCGCTGGTCGTGCCGGAAAATGAAATGAAATGGTCGATCACGCGTCCCGATGCGCAGCATTTCGACTTTCGCGCCGCCGACCGGATCGTCGATTGGGCTGGTGCCAACGGCCTTGGCGTGCGCGGCCACACCTTGTTGTGGCACAGCGAGCGATGGATGCCGCAATGGGTGGCGGAGCATGATTATGGCCCCAATCCCAGAGCAGAAGCGGAACGGCTGCTGACCGACCATGTCGCCACGGTCGCCGGCCGCTATGCCGACCGGATCGACAGCTTCGATGTCGTCAACGAAGCGATCGATTCCGAAACCGGGGCGCTGCGCGACACCGCTTTGTCCCGGCATATCGGCGCGTTCGAGACTATCGACATCGCCTTTCGCACCGCGCGCGCGGCAGCGCCCAAGGCCCAATTGGTCTATAATGACTATATGGGCTGGCGCGCAGACGAGGGCGTGCATCGGGATGCGGTGCTGCGCCTGCTGGAACAGATGCGCAAGCGTGGCACGCCCGTCGATGCTCTCGGCATACAAAGCCATCTCGGCAGCAAGTTCAGCGATACGCCGACGGGGCTAGGGTCGTTGGATGAGCCCGCCTTCCGCCGCTTCCTGGATCAGGTCACCGGCATGGGCCTTGGCCTGCTCGTCACGGAAATGGACGTGCATGACAATCCGCTGCCCGGCGCCATCCGTCCGCGCGACGCGCAGGTCGCTGCCCATGCCAAGGCCTATCTCGACCTGATGCTATCCTACCCCCAGACGAAGACGGTGATGTGCTGGGGCCTGTCCGACCGCTATAGCTGGCTCAGCGGCATGCGGCTGCGGCCCGACGGCATGGCCAAGCGGCCCTGCCCCTTCGATGCCGATTTTCACCCCAAGCCGTTCCGCGATGCGATCGCGGCGGCTTTCGCCGCCGCACCAGACCGCAGAAGTTAAAAATCGCCGGACAGCGGGCCGTCGCTCCGGCGGTCCCCAATCCAGCGCGCACCGCTGCTGCGGAAGCCAGTGACCCGGTCAAGCGACCAGGTCGTGCCGCGTGGTGCGCGCAGGCCGACAAAGTCGGCATCCTGCACATCCTCCAGCCGGAAGGCCGCACGCGGATCGGGCGCGGCCACCGCCACCTCGACATTGCTGAAACGGATATTGCGCGCATGGCGGACAAAGAAGCCAGTGGCGGGCAGATCGCCGAACATCGTCGCTTCGGGATAGGCCAATTCGGCTTCGGGCGGGCGCACCTTGGCCATCGCCGCCGGCGCACCACCGACATGCTGGAAATGACAGTCGGCAATCGAGACATCCTCGATCGGGTGATCGATCAGCCCCGCAATCACCGACGGCAGCATATTGGCGCCCGAACTCACCACATTCTGGATGAGGATGCGCTTCATCGTGCCAATCGGCACGCCCGCAGGCCCACGCATCCGCTTGCCCAGCCGCAGGAACAGCGGCGCGTCGATGATACCCCGCATCGTGATATTGCTGACCGTCACATCCTCGACCACCGCCCCGTCGACCGTCTCGAACGCCAGCCCCCGGCTATCCTCGAAGATGCAGTTGCTGATCGTGATGTTGCGGAAGCCGCCATTGGATTCGGTGCCGAACTTGATCCGGCCGTGGATCTTGGGCGCGAAGGATGGCGGCATCTTGCGCCAGCTACCATCCAGCACCGACCCGACTTCATAATTGCCGGTCACGAAACAGTCGGAAATGGTGAGATTTTCGGTAATGCGGGGATGGCCCAGCGCATAGCTGCTCTTGGGACAGATGCCGTCATCCCACGGGGAATTGACGGTGCAATTGCTGATCCGCACATTGCGGCAGCAATCAATGTCGAACCCGTCGCGGTTGGTGTCTACCAGCACATTGTCGATGGTGAGATTATCGACCCCCGTGGCAAGCAATGCGAACCAGCCGCCCTCCAATATCCTGATGTCGCGCAACAGAACGTTGCGACAATTTTTGAGCGCGATCGCCTTGTTGCCGGTACCGGGACCGGTCGGATCCTTGAGCCAATTATCCTTGCCGTCCCCCCGGCCCAGCCCCTTGCCCCAGATCAGCCCCGGACCAAGGATCGCGATGTCGTTCAGCCCCTCGCCCCAGATCAAGCTGTTGCGCCAATGGCTGTGCCCGAAATCCTGATAGGCCCCCCACTCCCCGATCGGTTCGGCATGGTCATAGCCTTGCGTGTCGGTCGGCGCGGCGGCCAGCAGGACAGCGCCGTCCGCCAGGAACAGCGTGACCCGGCTCTTCATCCGGATCGTATAGCTGGCATAGGAGCCGGCCGGGAAATAGACGGTCCCGCCGCCCAGCCCTGCGACATGATCGATCGCCTTGTTGATCGCGCCGCTATCGATCGCCGTGCCGTCGCCCTTGGCGCCGAACTGGCGGACATCGACGATCCCGCCAACGGCCCCGGCAGCCGATCCCAGGCCCGCACCGGACGCGGCAAAAGCCGGTTGCGCGATCCCGGCCATGCCTGCCAATGCGCCGCCCTGCAGGAAGCTCCGCCGGTCAAAACCCATCATCCATCCCCTTGTCATGATGAAGGCGGGAATAGTCCAACTGTCCCCGCCCTCCTGTCTCATCCTCAGAATTTCAGCGATGCGCCGATGAAGAACTCGGTCCCCAGCACATCATAGGTCGCCGAGAAGGTGTTCGCATTCGGCCCCTGGGTGGTAACCGGCGGCTTGTTGTTGAACATGTTGTTCGCGCCGCCGAAAATCTCCATCCCCTCACGCAGCTTGTAGTTGAACGACAGGTCGAAATAATTCTGATCGTTCAGCACCGGATAGGCAAAGCTGTCGAGGCTCGGCGCGTTCGCCGCCCCCTGACGATGCGGTACGACATAACGGTCGGTCGTGACCTTGCCGATATAGCGATGCCGCAGGCTGAGGCTCAGATCCTCAACATTCCAGGTGATGCGCGACGTCGCCCGCCAGCGCGGCAGCGGCTGCCCGCAGGTCGGGCCATAGGCACCGGCACATTCATTCTTGATGTCGGGCAACGCCGCGACCGGCGTGGACGTGAACTCGTCCAGATAGGTCAGGTTGCTGCTGATATCGAACGAGCTGGTGCTGCCCAGACCCGGAAAGCCGAAACCGACGTCGAAAGAATAGCGCATCGCAAAGTCGATGCCCGACGTCTTGAGCTTGCCGGTATTGGCGTTGCGGATTTGCGCCACATAGGGATCGTTGATCTCGCCCGTATTGGGATTGCGCACGATCGCCCGGCAGAACTCGCTATTGGCGTCCTGAATGACGGTATAGCAGAGGTTGAGCGTGTTCTGCAGACCACCGCCCAACGACGAGATCGCGCCGTCCAGCGAGATATTGAAATAATCGACGCTGAAATAGAGTTTGGGCGCGAAGCTGGGCGTGAACACGGCGCCGACGGTGAACGTGTCGGACTTTTCCGCGCCCAGATTGACGTTGCCGCCAAAGTCCGCCGGCATGATGTTGTTGGGCTGGACCGCATCGGTGAAGACCGCGCCAGCTGGAACGCCCGTCGCGATGCAGACCGCGCGGACGGCATCGGTCCGCTGCGCCGCCGAAGCGCGCGAGGAACAAGGATCGGTCGCGACACCGACCACGCGGGTCACACCACCATAAAGTTCGTTCACATTGGGCGCACGGATCGCCCGCTGATACTGGCCGCGGAAGGCCAGATCGCGGTTCACCCGCCAGTCGAGCCCGCCCAGATAGGTCCACTGACCGCCAATGCCGGACAGGCTATAGTCGGAATAGCGGAAGCCGCCATTGGCAACCAGGCTCTCCATGAACGGCGTATCGTGGATCAACGGCACGCGCAATTCGCCGAAAATCTCGTTCACCGACACGCTGCCCTTCGTCGGCAGGCCGGGATTGAAACCGGCGACGTCGCCCGAGGCCAGGAAGGAGTCCGGCGTGAAAGTTGCACTGGTCTTGCGCCATTCATAGCCGCTGGAGAAACCGACTGGACCGGCGGGGAGCTGGAACAAGGTGCCGGTCACGCTCGCCTGCGCGACCTGCTGGGTGGCGATGGTCGAGTTGGTGGCGTTGATGCGGATCGCACTCGCGCAGGCTTCGGAAATATTCTGGCCGAAGATGTTGCAGACCGGAGCAGCGCCATTGACCGACAACAATGCCGCCTGCAGCCGGCTACGCGAAATCGCGTTCTGCAGCAGCAGCGTGTCTTCGCTGCGGGCATAGGTATAATAGGCGTCGAACTTGAGATCGGTCAGGACATTGTCCGACACGCTGCCCAGATTACCCTTGAAGCCCCAGGCGCCACGGAACACGTTGCGCCGTTCGCTGGCCAATCGCGGCCCCACCTCGCGATAGCGCCGGCCGGCGGTCAGGACCGCCAGGCCGTCCCCTGCGGTCGTCGTCCGCGTCGCGGTACCGCTGGTGACGGTGGTCGTCCCGGTTTCGGCCAGGTCAAGCTGACGGAGCACTTCCTGCAACTGCGGCGTCAGATAGGGATTATTGACGTCGAACAAGGTGGGCGACCCGACATTGGTCGGCGCCAGCCGGGCATTCACCACATTGCCGCTATAGTGAAGCTCCATATAGCCGGTGATATCATCGGTGAAATCATAATGGCCGAAGCTGTTGATCATCCAGCGCTTCTGCGGCTGGATCAGATAATTGTCGGGCCCCAGATTGAAATCATCCTGCGGCGTGATCTGTGGCCGGGCGGCCGTGCCTTCATCGTTGAAGGTGAAGCCGCGCGACGTCATCGCCGAAAGGCCGGCATTGGCATAGGCGGCATTGAGCGCCGCATTGGAGCCCCCCGCCGCCGGGATACCGGAAAAGCGTCCATTGGGGATATCGCCGCTGCCGCCGGCGACGAAGCCAAGCTCGCCGCCGCCCGCGACACAGCCCAGGCCGGAGGCCGGCGTGAAGGGCGTGCCGGCCCGGTCATGGCCGCCGCTGCCCGGCACGATGCATCCATCGTTGAGCGAGTCATAGGCAAAGCTGCCGCGCTGCCCGCGCGTAATCGAGTTGCGCTTGAGATAGTTGCCCGACACAACCAGATTGCCACGCCCGTCGGCAAAATTGCCGCCCATCGTCAGGTCGACGGTGTAGACGGGCGTGCCGGTGGGGCGATCCATGTTAAGCTGGGCGCGCGCTTCCACGCCTTCGAAATCGTCGCGCATGATGAAGTTGACGACGCCGGTGATGGCATCGGAGCCGTAGACGGCCGACGAACCACCCGTCACGATTTCCGTGCGCGCAATCAGGCTCGACGGGATCGTGTTGAGATCGGTAACCTGCTCCGGACCATAAATGGCATAGCGCCGCCCATTGACCAGCACCAGATTGCGGGTCGAACCAAAGCCACGCAGGTTGACGTCGGCAAAGCCGCCGGGAACGGTATTCGAGGTCGCGCTACCCAATTGCGAGCCGACCACCTGCGGCAACTGCGCCAGCGTCTTTTCGACGTTCACATTGCCCGAGAGCTTGATGTCTTCGGAGCCGACCACGCTGACCGGGGTCGAGGCATCGAAGCCATTGCGTGCGATGCGCGATCCGGTGACGACGATGTCTGCGGTTGCGCTATCCGAACCGCCCTGCGGCTGCTCGGCAGCAGTGACAGCCGGCGTTTCGGCGGAATTTTGCTGCTGTGCCAGCGCTGGCACAATCGGACAAAAAATAAGCGCGGCTCCCGTCAGGAAACGCACGCGCAACGATTGTATCTGCTTCATTCGATCCTCCCCTTCTTTCTTGCAATGACCAGTTGGAGCCTTGACCTGCTCCGCCGTAAATTGCTCGACACGCTTTCGTTAGCGCTATCATTGATGGCCGTGGATTATGCCTCTCCAACCCGCACGTCAAGCCAAATAGATGGGCGTGATGGTAGCGCGTGACAGAAGCAACCAGTCAGCATAGCGTCCGACCATGAATAGCAATGCTTCGTTCAATAATGGCCATGAGCCAACCATTTCTGACGTCGCGGATCGCGCCGGCGTTTCGATCCGCACGGTTTCGCGCGTCCTCAACAATTCGCCGCGGGTCAGTGACGACACCCGCGGACGCATTGAACAGGCTATTGCTGCGCTGAACTTCAGGCCGAGCCTGCGCGCAAGAGCCTTGGCCAAGGGCCGCTCCTTCCTGATCGGCATCGTCCATAATGATCGCAACGCTCTGGTCCTGGACACCGTGCAACGCGGCGTCGGACGAGAAGCGACACGGCGTGGCTATGAGGTCATCTGCCATTCCACGCCGCTGGAAGAAGAAGGCGCGATCGAGGATGTGCTTGCCTTCGCCCGCAGGTCTCGCATCGATGGCCTGATCGTGCTGCCGCCCGTGTCCGGCATCATTGGCTTGCCCCAGGCCTTGCAAGCCGAACAGGTTGCCGCCGTGGCGCTCTCAGCCGTGCCGATCGATGGCTATGGCAGCGTCATATTGTCCCGCGAAGCCGATGCGGCCGGTGCTGTCGCGGATTATCTGGTTGCCCTCGGCCACCAGCGGATCGCGATGGTCACTGGCCCCCAGACCATGATATCCGCCATCGAACGGCGTCGTGGCTTCATCGAAGCACTCGACCGGAATGGGGTTGCCTTCCTCCATGAAATCGAGGGGGATTACAGCTTGGCCTCCGGCGTGGCAGCAGCCGAGCAGCTCCTGTCCCTATCGCCGCTACCCACGGCCATTTTCGCCGCCAATGACATCATGGCCGCAGGCATATTGAAGGTTGCGTCGGAACGCCGCATTTCAGTGCCCTGCCCGCTTTCCGTTGTCGGATTTGACGGCAGCCTGGTCGCAGAATTATTGACGCCGGCGCTGACCACCGTGGCAAGACCATTTGGCGAGATGGCCGAGATAGCGACCCATCAACTCGTCGATCTTGTCGAGGGGCAGCCATTGCCTCATGCAACGCCACCCCCGCTCCGGTTAGTGATCGCTCAGTCAACTGCTGCCGCTCCTATAGGAGACCGTCAGCAGTTCGGAATGACAAATTAAAAGCAGAGCGTCCACAAAGGGTCGTTGTCGTCCTTGGCAAGCATACAAGATATCGGCGCGCGGTAAGGGTACTTCCATCAAACGCCAGTGGGTGAGCACGTCATCGATCGGCCATTGGTATTGTCTCAAAGGGCTTGGAAGAGGCGCCCGTCCAATGCATCAACCGCGTAACGGCGGACTGCGCGCCGCGCACACCGTCGTTCTGGACGAGATAGTATAGGCCATCTCCCAAGGGCTGTATTCCGACATTGGCCTTCTGATACCACCCCCGCACACCCGTCTTCACATCATGAATCCCATCCTGAGCGAGTGGCAGTAGCAGGCCCTTTTCTGGATTCATGCCTTGAGGAGAAGCCAGGCCTTGCAAGGCCTGGCGACGTGGCCGGCTGCGGGCATCGAGCGCGAACAGCAGATAATTGGGCCAGTCGGGTTTGGCACCCTGATAGACGCCCATGAACCAGCGTTGCAGGCTTGAATCATAGGCGAGGTTCTGGACGCCATAGCGGGTGTTGCCGGTAAGGACGAAATATTTGCCCCGAGGGGTAGTCGGGCCAGAATGGTGCAATGCCTGTTCGTCAATCGGCTGCGCCTCTCGGCCCCAGTCCGTCGCGTCATATTGCAGGAGGACCTGATGATCATTGTCGCTGCGGGCGACGTCGCCATAAATGCCGTAAGCGACGGTCAGGTAGAGCGGGCCGTCGCTCCGGCCGAAGGCGGGGCCAAAAGCGACGCCATCGATGCCTGAACAGCCATAGCGATGATCCGCCTTGCCGTCGCCATCGAGATCGGCGGCATAGTCGCGCGTCACTTCGGGCAGATAGACGGCGCGCAGCAGGTCGGTGCCGGCAACCGTCATGCCGACCCGATCGATCCGTGCCCCGTCGATCATCGCGATATAGAAGGCGTCCTGCTTGCCATATTCCAGCGAGCCATAGACCCGTCCGTCGACCGGGTTGAAGTCCAGGTCGCCCAGATGCCCCGACCAGCCGGTCAGTGTGCCGACGAGCCGGCCTTCAAAGTCATATTTGGCGAGCATGTCGGTGAAGGAATAATAGATGAAGCCGCCCTTGCGATCGACCGCGATACCCTGAACATGGCCCGAGGCGAAAGGGCCCGCGACCTGTTCGCGCGGCAGGTCGGCAGGCGGAAACGGCGTCGCCGAGTGAGCAGGCAGGCCAGAACCAAGCAGCAGTAGCGCAACGATCGCGAACCGCATCATAATCTCCTGATCAGGCGCTAAAGACACGGCGGCCGCGCTCGACCGACATGCGATGGGTGCTGGCGATCCGCGTGCTGCGCGCCTTGATCGTATCGAGGAACAGCCATTCCCCGGTCACCCGATCGGGGCTGATGTCTATCATCATATAGCCTCGCTGATGCGTGTTGGCCCATTTGAGTTCGGGATTGGCAGCGACGAAGCCACGCGCCACCGCCTTCGGATCGCCGTGCAGGTCACCCTCCATGCCACCCGACGTGACCGCCTGTCCGGCAAATTCGACGCCTGCGGGCTGGCCGTCCTCCACCAAGCCATAGGCCCAGGCATTGTGGCTGTCGCCCGCCAGCATGATGAGGTCGGCGTCGGCCGCCTGTGCCGCCCGGAGCAGGCGCGAGCGGGCGGCGGGATAGCCGTCCCACCGGTCCATCCACATCGGCAGGCCATTTTGCGCCATGCGCACGCTGTTGCGATAGCGTTGGACCAGCTTGGCGTTAGCGTCGGGACGGAGCCAGTCGGTGACATTGGCCGGCATCACCGTACGGCCGATGATCGTCCCCATGCCGACCATCTGCCAGGCGGTGGTGCGGGCGTTCGCCCGGAACGCGTGGGCCAGCCAGCTTTCCTGGGTGCTGCCCAACATGGTGGCCGATGGATCCTGCCACATGCCATCATGAAAGGCTTTTAGCGCGGCGTCCGCGTCGAGCGCGCTGGCTGCGACGGTGATGTCGGCCGGGCGCGTACGGGCGAGCAGGCGGGATTCTGTGCGGTAGAGCGTCGCC
The DNA here is from genome assembly GCF_056859495.1 of Sphingobium sp. L-44. Lineage (NCBI taxonomy): Bacteria > Pseudomonadati > Pseudomonadota > Alphaproteobacteria > Sphingomonadales > Sphingobiaceae > Sphingobium > Sphingobium sp. L-44. Next base: position 46,272 of record NZ_JBSXOQ010000098.1, read on the forward strand.
AATGTACCGATATCATAGGCCTTCCACGGCTCGTCCGACACCGGCATCCATTCGCGATAGACCTGCATTGCGGCGGCGCGGCGGATGTTCCAGTCGCCTTCCTTGTCGGCCTGATGGTTCTGGGCGCCGCCTTCCCAGCTGTCATTGGCCGATTCATGATCGTCCCACAGTGCAACCATCGGCGCCATCTGGTGCAGCCGTTGGAGGTCGGGGTCAGCCCGATAGGTAGCGTAACGCAGGCGATAGTCGGCGATCGCCAGAATTTCCGTGTCGGGCATCAGTGTGCGCCCCACGATGCCCTGACCGGGCCGTACCGACGCATTGCCATATTCGTAGATATAGTCGCCGACATGCAGCCACAGGTCGAGATCGTCGCGCGCCGCAGCATGGGCATAGGCGTTGAACCAGCCATAGGGCAGGTTGGAACAGGAAAAGACGCCCAGGCCAAAGCGCTGCACGTCGCCTTGCGGCAACGTCCGGGTGCGGCCGACCGGCGATTTGCTGCCATCCGGCGTGACGAAGCGATACCAGTAGGTCGTGCCCGGCTGAAGCCCGTCAATTGTCACTTTCGCTGTCCAGTCGCGATAGCCGCCGGTGCGCACCGTGCCGCCGCCGACGGTCCGGGCGAAGTCGGGATCGATCGCGACTTCGACGTCGAGGCGCACGCTCTCGACATCGCTCGCAGGAACATAGCGGGTCCATAGCAGCATCGAATCCGCCCCCGGCTCGCCGCTGGCTACCGCATGGGTGAAGCCGCGCGCGCCGATCAGTTCGGCTGCCAGCGCCCGGCCGGCAGGCAGCGCCAGCGCCCCAACGCCCCAGGCGCCGCCCAGGATCATGCTGCGGCGGTCGATTTGCATTACCATTATGATGCCTTTTCGATGGGATTGGAAAGGGACGGAGCTGCCCAAGGCCGCTCCGTCCAGTGGGGGAGGATCAGAAGCTGCCCTTGATGCCGATGTTCCACATCGAGCCGTAGATGCTGTACTGGCGCACCCGGCTTTCGAGGTTGGAATAGATGACGTCGGGCGCATTGAAGATATTGCGGCCGGCGACGTTCAGCTCGAAATTGGGGCTCAGCTTGTAGCTGAAGCTCACATTCCAGAGCTGGCGATCGGTATGATAAAGGACGCCATTGTTGGCGGTGGTCGGCGTGGCGCTCAATGCACTCACCCGATATCGCGACTGCCAGTTGCCCGTCAGCTGGAAGTCGAACGGCCCATAGCTGTAGCGTAGGCCCCAGTTGGCCGATTTTTCCGGCGTGTTCACACGCTCGGCATCGGGGAAGAGACGGGTGAAGGAACCGCGCAGACCCAGCCCCTTGAGGATGCCCGGCAGAAAGGTCAGCTGCTGGTCATATTCGAAGATGAGCCCCTCATTGGTGCTGGTCCCCGGCAGATTCTGCGCGCTTCGGAATGTGTAGCCGGCATACTCATCAGGATCGAAGCCGACGGCGGCGGGATCGACCTCGATTCCGGTGACCTGCATGTCCTTCATGTCGAGGCGATAATAGGACAGGCCGATGATGCCCGACGGCTCCAGATAATATTGAAGGCTGGCGAAATATTTGGTCGAATGTTCGGGCTTTAGCAGGGGATTGGGTACATTGACGATCTGTGTATCGTCATTGACCGACACCACGCCGCCCAGATTGCCATAGTCGGGCCTCAGGATCGACTGGCTGAAGGCGATTTGGCCGATCAGACGGCGGCTGAAATCATATTTCATGCCCCCGCTCAGGAACCAGTCGTCATATTCGCCATGGCGGGTTGAATAGGTACCGCCATTATATTGGTAGAGCAGCCCCTCGATCGTGTTGGTCTTGTAGCCTGCCGCCTCGACCTCGCTGGTCGGACGGATATTGGCGACCAGCGCGCCAGTCCTGGTCTTCTCGTAGCGCAGGCCGAGGTCAAAGGTCGCCTTGCCAACGCGCGCCTCCGCCTCGACATAGGCGGCGTAGATATCTTCCTTGACCCGCTTGTTGTTGTCGAGGTCGCGCTTCAGATTGCCGACCGTATCGGCAACGAAATATTCCGGATGCGCCTTGTAGATGTCGTACATCGCGTAATTATTGTCGGCGCGCCAATTCTGGTCGTTGAGGTTACCGGCGTTGAAGCCGATGATCTCGAACTGGTAGCGATTGGTCCAGGGAATGACCGCGGCCGGGTCCTTTTGGCTCAGATCGCCGTTCGGGCCGACATATTGGAACTGGTCATAAGACCCCTCATTTGTGCGCCAGTCATTCACCCGCGCGCCGGCCCCCGCCATCAGCGTCAGCGGCACGTCGCCGACGAACAGCTTGCGCTTGATGTCCAGATTGCCGCCATACATTTCATTGCGGGCGTCCGATTCAGCCGTGCGGATATTGTTGCCGATGTCGTCGTCGCGGTTGAAGCTGGTCGGGTCGCTCCAGGACCGACCGGCAGTCTGCTGCAGCGTCCAGGCATTCGAGCTATCCGACTCCCGGTCTAGCGTAAAGCCGATCCGCGTCAGCCAGCTGTCGGTGCGCTGGAAGAAGCCTTTGGAATTGTCACGAAAATTGAATTCCGAGCTGGAATAGCTGCCGCGCAGCGCGACTTCCCAATCGTCATTCTTATATTCGAGCTTGGGTGCCAGCAGCATTGCCGGGGTGCCGGCATAGCGATGCGAATATTGGGTGTGCAGCCGCGTGTTGGTGCCATTGGGATTGACGACGATATGGGTACCGGTCGAATCCGGCGTGGCATAGGATTTGGTCGAAGTGCCGAAAATCAGATAGGTATATTGATTGAAATATTCGACCTCGTAGAGGGAATAGCTGCCCCGCAACGACAGCGCGAGTTCGTCGGAGAATTTATAGTCGACCGATAGGTTGGCGGCGGTGCGGCTGGTCTTCTTCGGGCCAGGACGCCACATGACCTGATAGGGGATGACCCGGCCATCGGCGAGATAGGACCAGTCGGTCTGGACGCGATCCTGCTGGACATAATTGGCATTGTAGCTTGCGCTCAGCGCGACGCCGAGCCGCCCCTCCAGAAACACGTCGCCATAGTTGAGGCTGGCCGACGGATAGATGCGGGCATGCTTGTCATTGTCGGGCAAATAGATTTCGCCGATCCCGGCATCCGAGGTGCCGACCCCGCCGACCTGGAAGCGCAGTTGGCGCTTCTTCAGCTGAAACGCATATTTGCTGCGCAGGTTGATCGCGCCGCCAGGCGCGTCGGCATCCATGCGGGCGGTCAGCGTATTGTTCAGTTCGATCGACTCGATGCCGGTGATCGACATCTGCTCGAAACTGTTTTGACGGCCATTATTGTTGTTGGACGTCGCCGTCGCCATGCGGGCGCCGTCGGTGGTGAAGGTCGAATATTTGGGGTCGAGACCACCAATGCGGACCGCCGTGGCATCAACCTCGGTATAGTCGAGCGAGATGCCCGGCATCTGCTTCATGAATTCGCCGACATCGCCCATGGTCAGCAGGCCGTAATTGTCGGCGGCCACCACGGTCTTGGCATTGGTGGCAGCGCGGCGTTCCATGATCGCGGCCGCCTGCCCCTCCCGCCGGGCGGTGACGGTGATGGCCGAGCCGTCGTCGGCGGAAGAGCCCGCAAAGGTCGGTGCGCGCAACGCCACGTCCAGCGTCGCGACTTCACGCGGGCTGACAGTGGCGATCAGTCTTTCGGTCTGGAGGCCGGTATATTTGACGACGATCGTCGCTTCACCGGCCGGAATGTTGGACAAACGAAATTCGCCATTATCCTCCGAATAGACGGTGATCGGCGTGCCTTCGACGCGAATTTCCGCGTTGCGCAGATATTCGCCGGTGACCGTGTTGAACACACGGCCGCGCACCATGCCATTGCCAACGCTGGCTTCCGGGCGCGCCGAGCGCAGGGTGATGACATTGCCGTCGTCCGATCCAACCCGCAGCGGCGTGTCTGCGATCAGGCGGCGCAACGCTTCGCGCACGTCCATCCGCCCCTTGATTGCGGGCGTGTTGATGCCGGCCAGATCACGGGCCGGGGCTACGATCTGCACTTGTGCCTGTCGGGCCAGTTCGGGAATGGCACGGACGGCGGGCTGGGCGGGTATGTCGAAGAGTCGTTCCTGCGCATGGGCCGGCACGGCGACGGCAAACGCAACGACAGAAGCCCCACAAGTGAGGAGAGAATGACGCGAATACATTAGCTGGTAGCCCCCTGCTGGCCGCGCTCTGCACGGCGTTCGACCCTAAGAGGTGGGAGGCCGGCAGTTCCGCTAATACGGGGTCAATTTTTTTTTCGACTGCGCTGTGCGGCTCAGGATGAGGTCATGGTCCTGCCGGACCAGGCGAGCATCGAAGATGGTCGAAATGGCGCGACTGAAGCCAGCGGGATCATTGGCTGTAAACAGACCCGTTACAGGTTCGCGCGCCAGTGCCGCGTCCGGTATAAGGATGCGGGTTTCGCTGTAACGGGCAAAGGCATTGGCCGCCTGCTGCAAGGTCTCGCCCTCGAAGGCCAGTTTCCCGTCGCGCCAGGCCAGCTCCCGGTTGATGCGCTCGGGCGAGATCGGTTCGGGCCGTTCCGCGACGAACAGGCTGGTTGCCGCATTGGCCATGACCATGTGGGTATTGCCAGCCAGGGCAACGACCTGACCGCTCATGGGATTGACCGCAGGCAGTTCGACCAGTCCCTGATGCACCAGTATGTCGACAGGCGCCTTGGCCAGCTTGCGGACGCGAAAGCCGGCCTGCGCTGTGCGCAATCGGCGACCGCCGACCTCGACAATGAATGGGCGCCGCTCGTCGCGTGCGACCGAGAAATAGACTTCGCCATCCAGTAGCGAGACCAGACGTTCCTTTTCACCATAGAGGATCCGGATGCGGCTGTCAGTATTCAGCAGCGCGGTCGACCCGTCCTCCAGCGGCACCAGCCGCATCTCGCCGCGACCGGTGCGGATTTCCGCACCCGATGCTGGCATGCCGACGGTCAATGCCGCCATGCCCGCCATGGCGGCCAGCGCACCACCGCCGATGCCGAGCAAATGTCGTCGCGACAGGCCGCGCTGTTTTTTCGGCTCGAACAGACGAGGGTCGAAATCTGGGCCCAGCGCCTGCGCGGACTCACTCATCAACGACAATGCCTGGGCACGCAGCAGGGCACCCTTATGGCGCGGATCGGCGGCCAGCCATTGCTTGAGTTCGGCATCCTGCGCCGCAGACAGCGCGCCACGATCCAGCCGCGCCGCCCAATCGGACGCGGTTTGGTCAATGCTGCGACTGTCTTCTTGTCCGGCCATCAACTGCGCGCGTCTCCGTTGTCACATCCCTAGAGGTTTGGGGCAGCGTCTTTCCACCACGACCGAACCAGTCAATCAAAAATCGGATGCCGCGCGAAATATGCGTCTCGACCGTATTTTCCGATATACCCATCTGCGCGGCGATTGCGCGCTGAGGCAGGCCCTCGACCCGGCGCAGGATGAACGCCTCACGCGTCTTGAGCGGCATGGCCGCGATCGCGCAGGCCAGCTGGCGCAATTCATCCCGGTCGATCGCCGTCTGCTCAGGTGATGCGGTATCGTCAGGATGGTCCAGATGGTCAAGATTGTCGACCGCGTGGATGGGAACGATCCGCGCACGACGGACATGGCGGGTTACCACAGACCGGGCTACCTGGAACAGATAGGCCCGGGGAAAGGCGATGGTGTCCACCCGATCCATCTCCGCGAAGATGCTGTAGGACTCCTGAATGATATCGTCGGGTTCCAGTCCGCCCAATGGCCGACGCGCCAGCCAGCCGCGCAAAGCAGGCTCATGCGGCAAGATATTACGCAGCAGCCAGCGCGCTCTTTCCCTGTCCGTTCCGCTCATCCCAGTTCCGCGACCGTTTATTATGACGAAGTGTCGATTCTGGGGGTGGCTAGAGGGGAAATGTGACAAACAGACTGCGGGATCGACATCTTCAAAACGCGCGACCCATCTTTTCGAGGGCGGTGCGTTCAAACTGCCAGCATGCTTGGGTGCCCCCTTTCAGCTTACACTGCGGGAGAAGCACGGCCTTAATCGAATCTAACAAGCAGGCTGTCAGCACTTAGCGATTGAAAATCGACCTCCGAACGGCAGCAATGGGTCGACAGCCGGGATGAATACTACGCGCCCATCCAAGCCATTCGCCCGCAAAATTACTATGCTTGGAAACGGACCGTCAATTTTTAAGGACAAATCCCTCCCCGGGTGCCCGGCTGTCTGTCCGGTACGCGCTCGACCAGTTCGACACGACAATGCGCAGCAAAGCACATCACGACGCTGGCGACAGCCGCAGCCACACCTCATGATCTTGTGGGAACACCGGGCGCAGAATCAAGGCCTGCCCCTTCACGCCGCGTTACCCTGGAACTCTTCGAGGCGACGGCCCTGACCGCCTTCGTCATCAAAGTTGGCAGGGTCGAGCCACGCCTGCAACCCTGCCGACACGCCGGGCCACTCGGTATCGGTAATCGCGAACCAGGCAGTGTCACGGTTCTCGCCCTTCACCACCATATGCTGACGGAAAACGCCCTCGAAGATGAACCCGAAACGCAGCGCCGCGCGCTTCGATGGTTGATTGCGATCGTCGCACTTCCATTCGAGCCGACGATAGCCGAGTTGATCAAAGGCGTAAGACGCGAACAGATAGAAGGCTTCCGTTGCTGCGCGTGTGCGGGCCAGCGCCGGCCCCCACAATATGTTGCCGATTTCGATGACGCCGTGAGTGGTGTCGATCCGCATCAAGGATTGTCGACCTTCCGCGCGTCCGGTTGCTTTGTCGACCACGGCAAAGAACAGGGGATCGGTGGAAGCGGCAGATCGCTCGATCCAGTCCGCAAACTCCTTCTCGTCGATGGGCGGTTGATCGAACAGATAACGAAACCGTTCTTCCGCCCCCGCTTCAAGCGCCGACCGGAGCAGATCCTTGCTATGCTTCGGTTCCAGCGGTTCAAGCCGTGCATAACGCCCGTCGAGAGCGACACTACGAGGACGTGGTGCGCCGTTCCAATCAGCCATACTCATATCGCTCTCCGCATCAGACGGGAGATACCCGTGTTGTTCGCCATAAAGTTCGTTGCCTACCGTGACCGAGCACTACGATCCAATCGACTGTTGGACGGTCTTATAAATCCAATTTATCAAGAGCCATGTCTCGGAATCATCCCCCATTGCTCGCAATCAGGGCGTTCGAAGCGATCTCTCGCTGCGGTACGTTCACTGCGGCGGCTCATGAGTTGGGGACCACGCAGGCCGCGATCAGCAATCAGATCAAGGTGCTGGAGGGGCGCCTGGGATTGCGGCTCTTTGAGCGTCATGGCCGACGGGCCATGTTGACAGATGACGCCCGGCGCGTAGCCGCTCGTCTCTGCAAGGCATTCGATGAGATCGAAGCGGCTTTCACGGAGCTGCGTGAAAGTGAAGAGGCGGTGTTGCGGATCACGGCCAGCAACACCTTCACCGAACGCCTGCTGGCGCGCCACATCGACAGCTTTCAGGCAGTGCACCCCGAACTTGAAATTCGACTCAATGTCGGCAACCGCTACGTCGACTTCGGCACCGAGCAAGTCGACGTGGCGATCCGCTGGGGTGGAGGCGTGTGGCCTGGCTTAGCATCCGATCACCTGCTTAAACTCGACTTTACGCCAATGTGCGCGCCAAGGATTGGGTTTCCGTGAACAGATGCCGCGCATGGGCAACGGATACATCCGGCTTGAACCCATGGATGATGAGGTCGAGCTTACCGGTCGCCAGTCTTTTGAACATATCGTCGGTGTAGCCGGATATTTCGACCTGACATCCCGGCGCGGTCTTGCCGATCGATGGCAGTATGGGAAAAAGGACCGACAGCATGCCATAGTCCGTCGCAGCGATGGAAAATCGGCGTTCCAGTGTTGCTGGATCGAAATCCGCGGGTTGCAACACAGCCGCCGTTATCGCCATCCACTCTTCGAGAGGTTTGGCTAATTCCATGCCGCGTTGAGTCAGCGCCATGCCTCGACTGGTCCGGACCAGAAGCGGATCGGATAGAAGCTTACGCAGCTCACTCAAAGCTCGGCTGACTGTCGGCTGGCTTAGCCCCGGCGCATGGCTGTCCGACTGACACTCTGCGTCTGAAGTAAAACAGAAAGAGTTGGCAACAAATTGATATCAAACGCCTTCATTGCTGACTCCGGCTTTGCGAATAAGCCGCGTTAGCGCTGAAAGGTTGGTGTTTCAATGGAGCGGAAGGGTGGCTGTACTGCACTATGTTCGACTTAAAATTGGAAACGGCATTTTCCACAATCATCCGCTCACGCCTGCTTGCCTTCTTGCTGCCGCTTCTGGCATCGAGTTATGGAAAGCAGACGGACCGCTCCTGGGACCCCAAATTTGGCGTCTGAGCGCCCGCAAAGGGGCGGGCGCAGAAGTGCCTCTACGTGCCGGCCGCGAGCGTGGCCGCCAGTCACCAAATTCGCCGTTCCATGTATGATCCGGTCAAAATGAGCCTACGGTCCGCTTTCCCCTCTGGAGCACGTTCGCCTGCGGCGCCCGGCGGATTCGAAGATCGATCACGACACCAACGGCATTTTGTAGTAACGATAAGCGATTGACTGCTAATCAAATCGTAACTACAAAATGCTATGATCATCGTATGGGATGAGCCGAAGCGGCAAGCGAACCTCGTCAAGCACGGGATCGACTTTGCCGATGTGGGCGAAGGGTTCTTCCTCTCCGCCCTGGTCATGCCTGCGAAGGATGGACGCTTTGCCGCCATCGGTGAGATGAACGGTAAGATCACGGTGATTTTCGCTGTGCTGGGCACCGAAGGCGTCTCGATCATCTCGGCCCGCCCGGCCAGCATTACGGAACGGAGGCTCTTGCCATGACCTACCCGAAAAACGCCGCTCTCGGTTACACCAAGGCCGATATGGATGCGGTCAGCAATAATCCTGAATGGACTGCTGAGGATTTCGCCAGGGCCAAGCCTTTCGCTGAGGCCTTCCCGGATCTCGCAAAGTCGATTCGTGCACGCGGTCCGCAGAAAGCCCCGAAAAAGGTTAGTACCACACTGCGCCTTTCGCCCGAGGTGATCGAGCATTTCAAATCCGGCGGCCCGGGTTGGCAGTCACGGATCGATGCAGCACTCAAGGATTGGGTGGCTGCACACTGAGGCCGACAGCGCCCATCCGCCCGGAAGGGCGAAGACAAGCTGCCGGACCGCTCCTGGAGAGCTGAGCACGACCGCTCACGTCGGTATAGGGTCGCTGTCAGGCGAAGAGCTTTGGGAAAAGCGTATCCTGGGTGTCACTCGAGAAACGAAGTGATACCGGCCCCTTCGGGGTATCGGACGCCAGCAGTCCAGCGTCGGTGAGTTCCTTTAGGCCTCCGTACATTATTCGGACACCGATTCACGGTAGCCGCTTCGCAAGCATAGGCCTGCAGCCATCAGACGGGATCAGGTCATTGGCGAGCATCGTACTCGCCAATCCTGACAGATAAGGACTTGTCGGAGAGGGCAGATTCCCAGACCGAGGTTCCATCGATCAAGTTCACGCCAGTTTCGGCCTCCAAAGCCGAGTAAGCAGCTGTGATCGCAGACTCGGCTGTGCGGATTTTGAGCACCTCCTGTCGCCCTGCCTCTGTGAGTGAGACGATCGTGCGCCTGCGATCAACTGGATCTGCAGCCGTTGTAATCAGGTCCAGCTTTTTCAGCTTTCCCACCCAATCTATGATGACCGGGTGGAATTGCTGAAGGGCTGAAGCGATGGCAGTGATACGTTGCGGCCCTTGATTTTCGATCAGGTAGAGTATCGACGTTGTTCGAGGCGGAGCGATGATTCCTGCCTCGCCAAACCAGCGCTCGCATTCGGTTACCAGCCCCTCAGAGAGGCGGCGCAAACGATGAGCGAGGAAGAATAATCCCCCCGCCTGGATAAAATCCTCAGCCTTTTCATCGCCTTTCACCACGCTTTGCCTTCGCTCTTTACAATTATGTAGGGCCATACATATTTTAAAGCCATATCGATGTCCATATTGGGTAGGTGCTGCATGAAGCCATGGCGCTGGGTTATCGCATTTTCGTTCCTGACTTCGGGAGTGACGGCTTCAGGAAGTCCATTAGCTCATTCCAGCGTTAGGCCAGATGGTAGCATCATGACCTGGTATGTTAGCGTCCGCGCTCGTGGTGTAATTTCCGGTGTAGATTGAGGTGATCGCATGGGGTTGGGCATGCCCAACCCCATGCGATTTCGAACTCGGTGGCCACCGGGCTCATCGGTAAGGTGGAGTTACCACACTTCACACG
>NZ_JBSXOQ010000099.1:0-10623 GCF_056859495.1 Sphingobium sp. L-44
GTGGGCGTAAGCTATGATCCGGTCCATGGCGCGCTGCTGGTCGCCGATGACCTGTCCAACAGCGTCTGGAGGATAGCCCCAACCCGTCGCTGACATGAGGCAAAGAGCAAGGAGAGAGAAAATGGAGAAACGACAGGAAGACGGCGAAACGGTAACCCATCTCTCGAAAGTCGAGGCGCGCAGCGGATCGCGAACGACCGTGACCCGGTCGATATTGGTCACAAGCCTTGCGCTGGTCATCGCGGTTCTGCTCATCGTGGTTGCGATCGGCTATTTCAGGGCCGACCAGACCGGCGCAGACGAGGTCAATGGCGACAACAGCGCACGATCCGCCGTCCGACAAGATTGAATCCATGGATCAAATCGGGCGCGATTACGTTAAGGGCGCGAAATGAAAGGAAGCACACCCATCGTGCCCGATGAGAGCATAGCCAAGTCGCCCTACCCCGATGTCATGGCTTCCATTTTTTCTCCGGCGCCTGCGCCCGCAGAATCGCTCAGGACGAGGCTGTCCTCCTTCCCCTGGGAGAAGACGGCATTGGGCGCCAGGGCCAACTGGCCGATTTCGCTACGCACCACGGTCGAACTCGCGCTCGCATCGGATTTTCCGATGTTCATCGCCTGGGGCGAAGCACAGCTCTTCCTTTACAATGATGCCTATGCGCCCTTCCTCGGAGCCCGTCATCCTTCGGCGCTTGGCCAGCCGATGCGTGATGTCTGGCCCGAGATCTGGCATGAGCTTTCGCCCCTGATCGACCGGGCGCTTGGCGGCGAGACGGTCTCGGTCGAAGACATGCATCTCGTCATGACCCGCAATGGCTATGCCGAGGACACCTGGTGGACCTTTTGCTACAGCCCGCTGCGCAACGACGCGGGGGAGATTGCAGGCGTTCTCGACGTCGCGGTGGACGTCACGCAGAAATTTACCGATGCCCGTCGAATCGCGGAAGAACAGTCCCGGCTGGAGAAAAGCGAGGCGCGCTTCAGCGCTCTGGTTGGCGCAACGTCCGACGCCATATACCAGATGAGCGCCGACTGGCAGGAAATGCGCCAGCTCGATGGCCGCGGTTTCCTGATCGATACGCAGGCGCCATCGGTTCGCTGGCTCGAGCTTTATATCCCGCCCGATGACCAGGCCATCGTGAAGGATGCGATTGCCAGAGCCATCGAAACCAGAATGCCCTTCATGCTCGAACATCGGGTTCGCCAGGCCGATGGCACCATCGGCTGGACCGCGTCGCGCGCAGTGCCCATTCTCGACGATGACGGGCAGATCCTCGAGTGGTTCGGTACGGCCACCGACGTGACGGCATCGCATCTTTCGCGCGAAGCCCTGGCCACAAGCCGGGAGAAGCTGGAACTCGCCACGCGCGCCACCCGCCTTGGCCAGTTCGACTATTGGCCGCAGACCGGACAGCTTGAATGGGACGATCGCTGTCGCGCCCTCTTCGGCCTGCATCCCGGCGCCCCCGTCAGCTATGAAACCGCCTTTGTGGCCGGCCTGCACCCCGATGATCGCGAAGGGGCCGATGCAGCGGTGCGCGCCGCGCTCGATCCGGCCGGCATCGGCATTTTCGACACCGAGTATCGCACGGTCGGGATCGAGGATGGGGTCGAGCGGCACATCCATGCCCAAGGCCTGGCGATGTTCGAGGGCCAGGCCCCGATCCGCCTTATCGGCACCGTGCAGGACGTTACGGCTGACCGTCAGGCGCAGGCCGTCCTGCGTGAAGTAGAGGAAAGGCTACGCCTTGCCGGGCGGGCCACCAATGATGCGGTGTGGGACTGGAATTTCCGCGACGATCATGTGACCTGGAACATCGCCCTCGAGCACGCCTATGGCCACAGGCTCGAAAATGTCGAACCGACCGGCGAATGGTGGCTGGACCATATCCACCCGGATGACCGGCAGCGGATCAATGACAGCATCCATGCGGTGATCGATGGCGAAGGCACCGACTGGACCGACGAATATCGCTTCGCCCGCGGCGACGGTCGCTATGCCGATATCCTCGATCGAGGCTATGTCCTACGCAGTACGGCCGGAGAGCCCTTGCGCATGGTCGGTGCGATGCAAGACATGTCCGCCCGCAAGGCGATCGAGCGTCAGCTCGAGGAGGATCGCCGCAGGCTCGCCGAGGAGGTCGAGACCAAGACGGCCGAGCGCGACAGGGCGGAGGAAGCGCTGCGCCAGTCGCAGAAGATGGAAGCGGTCGGCCAGCTGACGGGTGGCCTTGCGCATGATTTCAACAATCTGCTGACGGGCATTTCCGGGGCCTTGGAAATGATGCAGATACGTATCGCGCAGGGCCGGGTCGGCGAGATCGACAAATATTCCGTCGCCGCCCAGGGCGCCGTCCGCCGCGCCGCGGCGCTCACCCATCGCCTGCTCGCCTTCTCCCGCCGACAGACGCTTGATCCCAAGCCGGTCAATTCCAACCGGCTGATCTTCGATCTGGAAGAGCTGATCCGGCGCACGGTGGGGCCACAGATCCAGGTCGAGACGGTGGGCAAGGCCGGTATCTGGACAACCCTGGTCGATCCCAACCAGCTTGAAAATGCGCTGCTCAACCTCTGCATCAATGCGCGCGACGCAATGCCGGATGGGGGACGCATTACGATCGAGACTGCAAACAAGTGGCTGGACGATGCAGCAGCGCGCGAGCGCGATCTGGAACCTGGCCAATATGTCTCGATCTGCGTGACCGACACCGGCACGGGCATGACGCCCGAGGTGATTTCGCGCGCCTTCGATCCCTTTTTCACGACCAAGCCGATGGGCGAAGGCACCGGCCTTGGCCTGTCCATGATCTATGGTTTTGCCCGCCAGTCCGGCGGGCATGTGCGGATCTATAGCGAGATCGGCACGGGCACGACCATGTGCATCTATCTGCCCCGCCATTTCATGGAGGACGAAGGGAGTGACGACGCGTCCCCGCCCCCTCTCCTGCCCGCGATGGTCGCCGACAAGGCGATGAAACGCGGCAGCATCCTGGTGGTCGATGATGAACCCACGGTGCGCCTCCTCGTCGTCGAGATTGCGCAGGAACTGGGCTATGATGTGCAGGAGGCAATGGATGGTCCAGGTGCCATGCGGCTGCTGCAAAATGGTGCAGCCTTTGATCTGCTGATCACGGATGTGGGGCTACCCGGTGGCATGAACGGTCGCCAGGTGGCCGATGCCGCGCTCAGCCTCCTGCCCGATCTCAAGATCCTGTTCATTACCGGCTATGCGGAAAATGCCGTCATCGGTAACGGACAATTGGCGCCGAACATGGCGCTGGTGACCAAACCCTTCGCCATGGACGCGTTGGCCAAGAGAATTGGCGACATGCTGCCCTGATCCTTCAGGCCGCGACCAATCAGCCAACGCACCTGTCGACAGCATCACCAATAGCGCTAGCCGGCCTCCGGCTGGCGACTGCCATTTTGCGGCCAGCGTCCAGCAACGACTTCCACGGACGACGGATCATGTGCGGGGTCTTCCGCGTTCATGGGGCAAGCAAAAAGGACAGAGATGATGCTTGCCAACGCCCGCCGTGAAAGCCTGACCCGCCCGATCTTCTCCCTCGTCGAGGCAGCCCTGCCCGCCCTTTCCGCTACGGAGAGCGAAGCGATCGAGGCTGGCAACAGCTGGTGGGACGCCGCTCTTTTTACCGGTAATCCGGACTGGGATCAGCTCCTTGCCGTGCCGCCCGCCCGGCTGACCGATGCGGAGCAGGCCTTCATGAATGGCCCCGTCGAACAGCTGTGCGGGATGATCGACGACTGGCGCATGACCTGGGAAACGCACGACCTGTCGCAGGAAGCCTGGGACTATCTCAAGCAGGAAAAATTTTTCGGGATCATCATTCCTGAAGAACATGGCGGTCTTGGCTTCTCCAATTTCGCCCATAGCGAGATTGTCCGCAAGATCGCGACCCGGTCCGTGTCCGCGGCCGTCACCGCCATGGTTCCCAACAGCCTGGGTCCGGGCGAACTCATCCTGCGCTTCGGGACGAAGGAGCAGCAGCGCTACTGGCTGCCGCGGCTGGCGGACGGACGTGAAATTCCCGCTTTCGGCCTGACCAGCCCGGAAGCCGGCTCCGATGCCGCCGCAATGGTCGACGAAGGCGTCATCTGCAAAGGCCAGTGGGATGGCGAGGAGGTGGTGGGCATCCGCCTCAACTGGCGCAAGCGCTATATCACCCTGGGTCCGGTTGCGACCTTGCTGGGCCTCGCCTTCAAGCTGCGCGATCCCGACCATCTGCTGGGCGGGCAGGAAGAGATCGGGATCACGGTCGCGCTGGTCCCCACCGACCTTCCCGGCGTCTCGATCGGGCGCAGGCATATCCCCTCGATGCAGAGTTTCCAGAACGGCCCCAATGAGGGCCATGACGTGTTCATCCCGCTCGATAACATCATTGGCGGCCCCGATCGCGTCGGCCAGGGCTGGAAAATGCTGATGAGCGCGCTGGCGGCCGGCCGGGGCATTTCCCTGCCTTCCCTGTCTGCCGCCGCCGGCGCCTTTGCGGCCCATACGACCGGTGCCTATGCGCGGGTGCGCTCCCAGTTCAACCTGCCGATCGGCAAGTTCGAGGGGATACAGGAGCGGCTGGCGCGGATCGCGGCCAATGCCTATCTGCTCGATGGCGCGCGCCGCCTCACCTGCGCGGGGCTCGATCAGGGGAATCACCCCGCCGTCATTTCCTCGATCCTGAAGCTCCACGCGACCGAACGCATGCGGACCGTCATCAACGACGCGATGGACGTGCATGGCGGCAAGGGCGTGATCGACGGGCCCAATAATTATCTCGGCAACCAGTATCGCGCGATCCCGGTCGGGATCACGGTCGAGGGCGCCAATATCCTCACCCGCAGCCTGATGGTATTCGGCCAGGGCGCGATCCGCTCCCACCCCTATCTTCTCAAGGAGATTCGCGCGGTCGCAGATGCCAATCGCGGGCGGGCGCTGGCGCAGTTCGATGATGTGCTGTGGAAGCATGTCGGCCACGCGCTCAAGACCGCGATCCGCGCCTTCGCGCGCAACTGGACCGGCGGCCTGTTTGCACCGGCACCCAAGGCCGGGCGCGCGACCCGCTATTATCGCCAGATGAGCCGCTATGCCGCGGCCTTTGCCTTCATATCCGACATATCCTTCCTGACCCTGGGCCGCGAGCTCAAGCGGCGGGAACTTCTCTCTGCCCGGCTGGGCGACATACTGTCGGAACTCTATCTTCTTTCCGGCGCCCTCAAGCGCTGGGAGGATGAAGGGCGACAGGATGATGACCTTCCCCTGCTCGCCTGGTGCATGGACAGCGGCTTCGCCACGATCGAACAAAGGTTCGTCGAGATCATCGAGAATTTTCCCGCGCGGCCCGTGGGCTGGATGCTGCGCCTGTTCATCCTCCCCTTTGGCCGCCGTCGTCATGGCCCGACGGACCGGACCATCCGCCAGTGCGCGCAGATCATCCTGGAACCCTGCCCAGCGCGCGAACGGCTGATCGACAATGTGTTCATCGACGGCCCGGAAGAACCTGTCGCCCGCCTGACCGAAGCCTTTCGCCTGATGGTGGATACCCAGCCGATTCACGACCGGCTGCGCAAGGCGCAGATCAAGGATTGGGCCAAGGCGCGCGAGCGCGGCCTGCTGTCGAGCGCAGAACTGGCGCAGCTTGAAGAGGCCGATCGCGCGGTCGCAGACGTCATCGCCGTCGATGATTTCGCGCCCGAGGAGCTGCGGCGCAATGCTGCTGCATCGAATCTGGCGCAGGCCGCCGAATGAGCCGGCCGGTCTATATTGTCGATGGCGCCCGCACGCCTTTTCCGAAAGCGCGCGGCGCTCCCTTCACGCCTGTTGATATGAAGGCATGGTCCGCGGGCAAGATAGCGCTCGACTGGGACATTCCCGAAGCGCACAGGGATAATCTGCCCGAGCGGATCGGCGCGGCCATGCCCATCGAGACATTTCCGTCCTTCCCGTTCGGCACGGACTTTACGCAGATCGAGCAGCAGCTGCTGCCGGCGATGCAATATCTGGCAGACCATGCGGCAAGACCCGCCCAGCTGGCCGCCCTGATTGCGCGCGGCCTGCGCGGTGGTCAGCCCGACGAACCGGAACTGGCCGCGCTCGAGCGCATGGGGCTGGATGCGCCCCATGGCGTCAGGGAGCATAGCTACCGTGCGCTCATCCTGGGGGCCCTGCGCAGTGCCGGACAATAAGGACAGGAAAGAGGCGATCGCGGCAGGCGTCATTTCGGCAGACAGGGGAATGGTCCAGATGCATGAAGCCAAGGATAGCCCGCACCCCGATCTTGACGCGGAAGAGGCGGCGCATGTCGAGGAGCGCAGCACGGGTTCGGCAAAGGTCGTCCATGAGGTCGTGCGGCTCCAGGGCGAGGAAGAGCTGGATCGACCGATCCTCGCACTCATGCTTTCTGGCCTGGCCGCCGGCCTCGCGATCACCCTGTCGCTCATGTCCGAACTGTTCCTGCGGGCAAGGCTGCCCGACACAGACTGGGCGCCTCTCATCTATCTGCTGGGCTATCCGGTCGGATATCTGATCGTGATCATGGGGCGGCTGCAGCTCTTTACCGAAAGCACGGTCACAGCGGTGCTGCCCGTCGCAACCCGTCCAAGCCTTGGCAATCTGGGCCGGCTCGCGCGCCTGTGGGGCTGCGTGCTGGCCGGGAACCTTGTCGGCGTCACGCTCGTGAGCGCGCTGATGGCCGGTGAGGTCATCATCACGCATGAACAGCGCATCGTGGCGCTGGATATTCTCGCCAAGCTCGAATGGCAGGACTGGTCAAAAACCCTGATGCTCGGCATTCCGGCAGGCTTCATCATGGCCGCGATTGCATGGGCCCTGCCCAATGCCAAAGGCAGCGAATTCTGGGTGATCTTCCTCCTGACCTATGTCATCGGCCTTGGCGGCTTTTCGCATGTCGTCACCGGCTCGTCCCAGATCAGCTTCCTCTGGCTGAGCGGCGAGGTCAGTTTCCAGCAGGCCTGGTTCGGCTTCTCTCTGCCTGCGCTCATCGGCAACATCATCGGTGGTAGCGGCCTGTTCGCGGTCCTGGCCCATGGGCAGATGCGAAGCGACCTTACCGAAGGAGGGGGCGACGCCGGCATGGCCGCCAGGCCGGCTGGTGTCCTGCAGAAAAGGTCGGATGGAGGCGCCGGCCGCGGGCGGAATGATACAAGTTGGAAGCCTGGATCGACATGATGGCCGCATCGCCCGTCGAGCCACGCAACGATCGCCTGGCTCATGTGTTGGAAGGACGGCGCGGGTGCGAGGCGGGGACATTCAATGCAACGGTCCGTGCCAGGAGAGGCCCCGAAATCCTGATGCCTTGCCCGGAGCTCACCAATGTCCAGAATGACCGTTTCCGACCTCTTCACCCAGACGCTCCATCTGGCTGGGGTGAAACGCATTTATGGCGTGGTGGGCGACAGCCTCAATGGCATCACCGAAAGCCTGCGGCGTCAGGGCAATATCGACTGGATCCATGTGCGGAACGAGGAGGCAGGCGCATTTGCCGCCGGTGCGGAGGCGCAACTGACCGGCGAACTGGCCGTTTGCGCGGGGTCCTGTGGCCCAGGAAACATGCATCTGATTAACGGTCTCTATGATTGCCACCGAACCCGTGTTCCCGTCCTTGCCATTGCCGCCCAGATTCCCAGTGCCGAGATAGGCTCCAACTATTTCCAGGAAACCAGGCCTGAAGCCCTGTTCAGGGATTGCAGCGTCTATTGCGAGACCATTTCCGATCCTGACCAGATGCCGCGCACGCTCGAGACGGCCATACGTGCTGCGGTAGGGCATCGCGGCGTTGCCGTCGTATCGATCCCGGGCGACGTGGCGCTTGAGGCGGCCGAGGGAAAACTCGCGCGATCAATCGACGCGCTCCTGCCCGCCAGGCCCCTGATCCACGCGGCGCCCCGCGAGATCGAGAAACTGGCAACCCTGCTCAACGATGCGGGGCGCGTCACGATCCTTGCCGGGCGAGGCTGCAGGGATGCCCATACCCAATTGCTGCAAATTGCCGGTGCGCTCCAGGCCCCGATCGTTCACGCGCTGGGCGGCAAGGAATGGGTCGAACATGCCAATCCCTATGATGTGGGCATGACCGGCCTGATCGGCTTCTCGTCGGGCTATGAAGCGATGATGGCCTGCGATCTCCTGCTGATGCTCGGCACCGATTTTCCCTATCGTCAATTCTATCCGACGAAGGCGAAGGTCGCGCAGATCGACATGCGCCCTGAAAATCTGGGACGCAGGACACCGATCGATCTGGGGCTGGTGGGGGATGTCGGTGCGACGATCGAAGCCCTTCTGCCCTTGCTGAAAGGCGATCGCGACGCCGCCTTCCTTGCTTGGGCCAAAGACAATTACGCCAGGGCGCGTGAGGGACTGGACGAGCTTGCCGACGGCAAGCCGGGCGGGATCCTGCATCCCCAGCATGTCGCGCGGGTTCTGAGCGAACAGGCAAGCGACGACGCGGTCTTTGCCTGCGACGTCGGCACGCCGACGGTCTGGGCAGCCCGTTATCTCAAGATGAATGGCCGTCGCCGGCTGCTTGGCTCCTTCAACCATGGATCGATGGCCAACGCGCTGCCGCAGGCTATCGGCGCGCAAGTTACCTGTCCCAATCGGCAGATCGTCACCTTATCGGGCGATGGCGGCCTTGCGATGCTGATGGGCGAGTTACTGACCCTGCGGCAGCTCAACCTTCCGGTGAAGATCATCCTTTTCAACAACGGCACCCTGGGCTTTGTCGAGATGGAAATGAAGGCCGCCGGTCTTGTCGAGACAGGTGTCGCGCTCGACAATCCGGATTTTGCCGCCATGGCCCGCAGCATCGGCATCCATGGCGTAAGGGTGAGCGATCCCGGCGATCTGGACAGCGCGATGCGGGACGTCCTGTCCCATCCCGGCCCGGCCTTGCTGGATGCCGTGACCGCGCGAACCGAACTGTCGCTCCCGCCCAAGGTCACGCTTGAACAGATGAAGGGCTTCACCCTCTATATGGCCAAGGCGATCATGAGCGGCCGCGGCGATGCCATCATCGAACTTGGCAAGACCAATGCCGGGCTGCTGCGAAAACTATTCTGACTAGCGCGCACCTATCTGGTCGGCGCCGCCAAGACCGAAGGCGGCGCCATGGGGCACAAGCCGCCATCCGCAGAAAAAGGACGTTCTGCGCTCGAAGCTGAAACAGGTGATGCGGCGTGCCCGACAGGGCTCGCCCGATGCGACCATTGTCATATCTCCGGCAGCCCCTGTGCCGAAAAGCCCCATCCCTTCAAACCCTTCGCCCTTTTCAAGAGAAGAGCGGCATTGCCGATGCCGAAGGGATGCGCATCCTTCATGTCGGCAAGCTCGTCCCAGTCGATCGGGACTGCGACTGGAGCGCCGGGGCGGGCACGGGCAGAATAGGGCAGGATCGCCGTGCTGCCGGGCTGGTTACGCAGCCAGTCGATGAAGATGCGGCCCTTGCGTTTCGCCTTGCTCATGGTCGCAACGAAGCGGTCGGGCTCTGCCGTGCTGAGCGCCTGGGCGAAGCGGGAGGCGAAATCCTTGTGGGTATCCCAGTCGTGCCCAGGCGTCAGCGGCACCACGACATGCGCGCTCTTGCCGCCCGAGAGCATGGCAAAGGAGACGAGGCCGATGTCTGTTGATTTCCACTGAGAAGTGCCCCGGTGAGAAGTGTCCCGGGTTTTCCATCGAGAAGTCCCGCTATACGATGCCAGCAGGGCAAACGCCGTATGACGGCTCTCTACCAATTCTGCCTTCGATCCATCTCTCGCAAAAGGCAGCAAAGTCCCAGCCCCGGTGGTAAGCGGACTGGCCGCTCATGGGCGCACCATTTTCCCGATAGAACGGCTTCGATGGGCGCATGGCTGCTGGGCAGCTCGCAGCAGCGACCGCTAGTCATCCGGTATCAAATCTGCCGCCACCTGACCCGGTAAGTGAGAATCAGCGCGACAACCTGTGCCGCTACAGTGAGAAGTCCTAGCCAAAGGATCGGACCTATCGCGCGCCCCTGGATCGCGATCGCTGACGCGAGGGAAATGACGGTAAGAAGCCATCCAGCTATCCGGAAAGCCAGTGGTGTGACGCCAGACGGCTGCTTTCCACCCTGATCGTGATAATGCTTGGGCATCGACAACGCCAACAGGGACATCCCCAGCACTGCAGGGATAAAAGGCAGCAAAGCCGTCATCAGCTTGACATACGGTTTGCAAGCAGAAGGACAGCTATCGTCAGGATTCCTGTCCCGCCGGCGATCCAGATCCATGCCCGAACCATGTCGCGGGCGAGAAACACCGCCATGATAACCAAAGCGTAGATAAGAAAGCTCGGCATGGTCCCGACCAGCACGGCCGAGGCCTTTCTTCCGGGCAGGCAAAGCGACAAAAATACGATCGCCAGCGAGGTCAATACACAGCCTCCTCCGAAGCCGGCCACTATCCGCGAAAGAATGCTTAGGGTCAGGACTTGTTGATCAAAGCCAAAAGATGACGGTGGCAGCGGGGGCGATGGCGGAGAAGAAGGCTGTCGGGCATCGATCGTAGCGGGTAGCAACCCGGCGCCAATCCTTGAGGCGTCCGAACATGATCTCGATGCGGTTGCGCCGTTTG